>CANQTI010000190.1 GCA_947626725.1 uncultured Eisenbergiella sp. | reverse complement strand
GTGCTCATCTCCCCGATGGGGGAATATTTTTTCAGAATGATCTCCCCGTCCCGATCGGTAAAAATTTCCAGCGGATCCGCCTCCCGGATCCGCAGTGTCCGCCGGATCTCCTTTGGGATCACGATACGCCCCAGATCGTCGATCCGGCGCACGATACCTGTTGCCTTCATATAAAAAATCCTCCGTTTGCCCGATAATATTCAGATGCAGATATGCCCGGCCATGGCCGGACTCTGTTTTTCTCTGTGTCTATTATCTGTAAACGGAGGAATTTTATACCCTTCCCGTCAGTTTTCAAACAACCGCCCGCGCAAAAACACCGTATCCACCCGCATGTCCGCGTCCAGCAGCACGATATCCGCATCCTTGCCGTCCGCGATGGAGCCCTTTCTGTCAAATACGCCGATCAGCTTCGCGGGGTTCTCCGTGAACAGCGGCAGGATCTCCTCCAGCGGAAGCCCGGTAAACGCCAGCACATTCCGAAGGCTCCTGTCTGTGGTAAGGGTGCTGCCCGCCCGGACGCCGTTCAGCAGTCTGGCGTCTCCCTCTTTGACCACCACATCGTTCACACCCAGCCGGTACATGCCGTCCGGCAGGCCCGCCGCCATGATGGAATCCGTGATCGCCACCAGCCGTTCATTTCCCTTGATCTTCATATAGAGCCGGATGACGCCCGGATGCAGATGCAGACCGTCGCAGATCATCTCATTGTAAATATCCGTTTCCAGCGCCGCGCCCCAAATAGCAGGCTCGTGCTGATGCAGAAGCCGCATAGCGTTTCCGGTATGCGTGCTGCTGGCCGCACCCGCTTCGATAGCCTTCATCGCCGTGGCATAGTCCGCTCCGGAATGTCCGATAGCCACCGTCATACCGCAGGCCTTCAGCGCAGGAATCACCTCCACCGCTCCCTCCAGCTCCGGAGAAACAGTGATATAGCGGATCCCGCCCTTCGCCCGTTCCTGCCACTGCCTCGCCAGGGCAGCATCCGGTTTCCGGAGCAGATGCTCCGGCATGGCCCCTTTATATTCTTTTGACAGAAACGGCCCTTCCAAATGGATGCCCAGCAGATTGGAAACCTCCGCGCCGGACTGGTCGAACTGCAGATACTGGTCGATGCACCACTCCGTCTGCTCCTTCGTATCTGTCAGCACGGAGGCCAGCCAGGACGTGGTTCCGTTTCCGGCGAAGAACCGGGCGATCTTTTTCAGGCCCTCCGCGTCCGCCGCATTCACGTCCACGCCCACGGCTCCATGGGTGTGAATATCCAAAAATCCCGGAACCGCCTTTTTCCCGGAGGCATCGATCACTTCGCAGCCCTCCGGCGTCTCCCGTGCCGGCAGGACCGTAATCTTTCCCTCCGCCAGCAGCAGCGATACATTTTCAAATCTCCGGCCGATATAGACCTCGCCGTTTTTGATCAAATATCTTTTCATCATCGCCCATCCTTTCTATTCTGTTTTTTGGAACACTGCTTTCACTCCGGCAGCTTTGCCACAAATTCCGTCATCCGGATCAGCGCGTCCGGATGCTCCTGCAGAAGCGTCACCGGGAAACGCGCGGACACCTCTCCGTAGGCCGCGCGACGCACCACACTGCGATGCCAGTCCCGAAAACAGCCCAGGCGCACCTTTCCCGCATGATAGATCTCGTTCATACCGATGGTAATACACCAAATAGGCATGTCTTCGATGGCACCGTTCAAATCGCCGATAGCGTTGGCAGTCCTGGTCTCCGGGCTGATCTGGAGCACCCGGGTGTGCAGCCTCCTGAACTGCGCCGGGGTCAGATCGTCCCGCGCCTCATTGAAGGCCACGTGGCCGTTGATGCCGATGCCGCCGAAGCAGATATCCACACCGCCCAGCGCACCGATCAGCCTCTGCACCGCCTCCGGATCCCTGGGATCCGGAAACACGCGCTGCTTTGGCGGCATGACCAGCTCCTGATCGATTCGAGAATACACCGCACGGTTCATAAATCCCCGAAAGCTCAGCCTTTCATCGGCATCGATCCATTCCTTTTCGTCCGTCAGATACTCGTCCATATTCAAAAACCAGACGTTTTTCAGGCTGATCCGTTCCCGGTTCACCAGCTCCACGAAATACGGATACTGACCCACGGGCCCCACCGGGCAGATGAAAACGGTCCTCTCCCCCAGCGCGTTCTTCCTCCGGATCTCCTCCGCCATCTCCTGCGCCATGGCGCAAAAGACCGCCTCGCTGTCCTTCAGGACGAGAAGCGGGATCTTCGGCGATGCTGTCAGTTCCTCTTTTGTATAGTAATAATAATCATGCTTCAAAGTCAACCCCCTTCTTTCTTCCGTCCAGTTCAGCCGCCCTCGGGAACTCCCCCGTCGGCAGCGCTCTGCTTTCCCAGCATGCGTTCCGCCCGCTTCATCGTCACAAAATAGCTGCTCACCAGGATCACATCAGCCCCCAGCCAGGCTGCCGCCTCTGCGAAAAAAATGCCAATTTCTCCCACCGCCAGCGGCAGCAGGATGGCAGTCAGCGTGCGCATGAGAAACTCCGCCACGCCGGACACCATGGGCAGAACCGTATTTCCCATCCCCTGTATCGCGGAGCGGACCACATGCAGCACATAGAGCACCGGCAGGCAGACGCTCATGACTGCCAGGTAAAAATAAGCGATCTCCATGGTCTGCGCCGCCTCGTCGGGCGTGCCGGAAATGAACAGTCCCAGGATCTGCCGTCCGAACAGCAGCATGGCAGCGGCGATCAATGCGGATGTGACCAGAGCGATGCCCAACGCCGCCCGCATTCCCTGCCGGATCCGCGCCGTCCTGCCCGCTCCCAGGTTCTGTCCCGCATACGTGACCATCGCGTAGCCATAGGAAGTGGCCGCCACCTCCAGCACACCGTAAAGCTTATTGGTGGCCGTGAATCCTGCGATAAACAGCACACCGAAGCCGTTGACCACCGTCTGGACAATCATGCCGCCCACCGAGATGATGGCGTTTTGGAAGGCCATGGGAGCGCCCAGCACAAACAGCCGAAGAGAGAGCTTCGGCTGTAAATGAAAATCTTCTTTTCGGACGGAAACCGCATCCAGCTTCCGGATGCGCAGGAAACAGTACAGGCTGGAACAGGCCTGTGCGATGAGCGTGGCAGCCGCTGCTCCGGCGATACCGAGGCCCAGACCGGCCACGAACCAGATATCCAGAACGATATTCACGAGAGAAGCCGCCGTCATGGCCTGCAGCGGCGTTTTGCTGTCGCCTAAGGAGCGCAGGACAGACGCCAGCAGATTGTAGGCCACAACAATGGGGACGCCCGCATACATGATGCGCAGATACAAAAGGGAATCCCCCAGGATCGTTTCAGGCGTGTGCAAAAGGAGCAGCGCGGGCCTGGCCAGAAGCTCTCCCGCCAAAAGGAGCGCGATCGCGCTGACGACAGAAAGGGCCGCAGAATGTCCGATGACCTTCTGCAGCCTCTCATACTGTTTCGCCCCGAATTCCTGCGCCATCAGGATGGAAAATCCCTGGGTGAAGCCCTGGATGACGCCCAGCATCATCCAGTTGAGCCAGTCTGCCGCGCCCAGGGCGGCCAGCGCTCCCACGCCCAGCACCTGCCCTACCACCATGGTATCCACCACGGTATAGAGCTG
>CANQTI010000189.1 GCA_947626725.1 uncultured Eisenbergiella sp. | reverse complement strand
ACCCCGCGCGCCCTGGCATATTCGACCACGTGCCGCATCTCCTGCATGGTAGTGGTCATCAGCGCGGAAAGAGCGATGATCTGCGCTCCATTCTCAATGGCTGCCTCCACGATCCGCTCCTTCGGCACATCCTTGCCCAGGTCGATAACCGTGAAGCCATAGTTTTTCAGCATCAGCGCCACCAGATTCTTGCCGATGTCATGAATATCTCCCTGAACGGTGGCGATCACCACCACCGGCATCCGCTCATGTTCCTGCGTCTCCGAAAGAAGCGGCTCCAGGATACCGATTGAGCGCTTCATCGTTTCCGCGCTGGAAATCAGCTGAGGCAGAAAGTATTTTCCTCTGTCAAACAGCTCCCCCACCTCGTTGATGGCCGGGAGCAGATACTGGTTCAAAAGCGCCTGGGCGGGAATCCCTGCCCCCAGCGCCTCCCGCGTGAGGGCCTCCACAGACCTGCGGTTGCCCCGAAGCACCGCCTCCTTCACCGCGTCCGCCTTTGCGCCATATGCCTGTGCCATTCCAGCTTTGCCCGCTCCATCTGCCGCGGCGGTATCCGGCGTATCGGCGCCGCCACAGGCCGGCACAGACGCGGCGTCAGCCGGACCCTGTCCGGCAGATGCGGCCATTCCCGTATGTGCGGCAGGCACACTTTCTGCGCTCCATCCGACGGCACCCATCTCCCCGCCGATCGCGCTGCGCCGCAGAGCGGCTTCCTTTTCCCGCTCCTTCTCTTCCCGACGCTCCTTCTGCTCCTGCGAAAACGCAATATAAGAAAGGTCGCTCCCTTCCCTCGCCAAAAGCAGATCAGAGGCACGGACCGCGCCCATCAGCGCCTCCTGCCCCGGGTTGGCGATGGCCATGGTCAGACCTGCCTCGATGGCCATGGTCAGAAAGGCGGTATTCACACAGCTGCGCTCCGGCAGACCGAAAGAAATATTGGACAGGCCGCAGACCGTCGCCAGCCCCTGGCTCTTACAGTAGCGGATCGTCTCCAGGGTGTCCAGCGCGGCCCTGGGATTCGCGCCCACTGTCGCCACAAGGCCGTCCACCACGATATCTTCTTTCGTCAGGCCCAAGGATAGCGCACGATCCAGGATCTGCCGGATGATAGAGATTTTTTCCTCCAGGCTCCCCGGCAGTCCGGCATCTGAAAGGGGAAGAAGGATGAACATGGCCCCGTATTTGCGGACGATCGGCAGCAGCTTCTCGAACTTTTCCTGTTCCAGCGAAACAGAATTCACCAGCGCGCGTCCCGGATAACGCCGCAGAGCCGCCTCCAGCACGTCCACGTGGCTGGAATCCAGAGACAGCGGCAGCCCCGTTGCGCCTGCCACCTCTTCGATCGCCCGCAGCATCATGGCCTTTTCATCGATACCGCTCATACCCATGTTCACGTCCAGCACCGATGCGCCCCGTTCCTCCTGCTCCTCGGCGAACTGCGTCACAAGATCGAAACAGCCCTCCCGAAGCTGCGCCTGAAGCTTTTTCTTCCCGGTAGGATTGATCCGCTCGCCGATGACCAGGAACGGATCGTCCAGCCCGAAGGAAAGCGTCATGCGTTCGGAGGCCAGATATCGCTTTCCCGATCTGGGTGCTCTTCCGGTCCGCTGTAAACCGGACTCCCGAAGGACATCCGCCATCCGGCGAATGTGTTCCGGCGTCGTCCCGCAGCATCCGCCCAGGATCCCGGCTCCGGCCTCCAGCAGAAGCTTCATCCCGCTGCCGAATGCCTCCGGCCCCATCCCGTAAACCGTCTGTCCATTCCTGTCCAGCAAAGGCAGACCGGCATTGGGCTTGGCAATAATGGGAATCTCTGTCACTTCCGCCATCTGCCGGATCACTGCCGCCATCTGATCCGGCCCCGTGGAACAGTTGGCCCCCACTGCGTCCGCCCCGAGCCTGGAAAGCACCAGTGCGGCCGTCGCGGCATCCGTCCCAAACAGACTTCTTCCATCCGCCTCGAAGGTCATAGTCACCATCACGGGCAGCCCCGGACAGGTCTCCTTCGCCGCGATCAGAGCCGCTCTGGACTCCTGGAGACTCATCATGGTCTCCACTACGAGAAGATCCACCCCGGCCTCCAGCAGATAGCCGATCTGTTCTTTATAAATATCGATGAGTTCTTCAAAATCCAGCCGTCCGATCGGGGCAAGCTGCTCCCCCGTCATCGTCAGATCTCCCGCAATCAGCGCCCTGTCTCCGACAGCCCTGCGGGAAATCTCCACCAGAGAGAGGTTCAGCTCCCGAATACGATCCTCCAGACCGTACTCCTTCAGCTTGATCCGGTTGGCCGAAAAGGTGGGGGCATAAACAATCTGTGTCCCGGCCTCTATGTATTCTCGCTGCAGCTCTTCCAACACTTCCTCGTGCTGCGTGATCCACAGCTCCGGACATACGCCCGGAGGCATTCCTCTCTTTTGCAGATTGGAGCCCGTGGCTCCATCCAGAAAGACCGGCCCGTTTTCCGCGAGCCGCCTGAATTGTTCCTTTGTCATAGATTTCCTCGGTAATATCCGCCTGCCGGCGCCTATCATGTCTGCAAAGACAGAATGCCTCCGGCGGGGTTTATGCGTCTTACAACTATTTCATCATTTTAGCATACCCACGGAAAAAAAGAAAGCAATAGATGAATGAGAATTGCTTTTCCTGTCGATTTGTGTTAAATTGGTATGTATGATGATCAAAAAGGAGGATTCCAGTGAAAAAAATCTCAGGAATGATTCTGGTGGGAATACTCACGCTTCTGCTGGCAGGCTGCGGCGAAGACGAATCCCTCACCGTTTTTCACGATCAAATGGACGGCTTTTATGAATCCCTGTCCGCATCGGTCGGCATTCTGGAAAATATCGATCCGTCCTCGGATACCGCAGTGGATGAAATGCTCTCGGAGCTGGATCAAATGTCCGTGCTTTTTACAGATCTCGACAGCATTGAAGTCCCGCCCAAATATCAGGAACAGTTTGAAAACATCGAAGAGTTTGCCGAGGAAGCTTCTTCCTATATGACAGAGGCCGCCTCGCTCTATCGGGAAGCCTACGCGGATGACGGCTACGACGATGTGATCGGCGAGGCCGCCAGGGAGAATTACCGCCGGGCCATGAAGCGCGTTAACTACATCGCCGTTCTCCTGCAGGGCCGTCTGCCGGAGGATGAGAATATCGTTATCGTCACCGAAGAAGAAACCGTTGACTGGAATGGCGGTGAAGACCTGCCGTCCCAGGAAAGTGCCGCGGCGGAGGAAGAATGAATGTCCCGCCGCGGGAATTATCTTCCTATCGCAGGAACCCTTCTACGATCTGTTCTTCCGCTTCCGCTTCCGTCAGCCCCAGCGTCATCAGCTTCATGATCTGTTCCCCTGCAATCCTGCCAATGGCCGCCTCATGGATCAGGGCCGCATCCGGATCGTTGGCCGCCAGTTCCGGCACCGCGCTGATTTTCGCGTTGTCCATAATAATCGCGTCGCACTCTGTATGGCCGCTGCAGGGTGCGCTGCCCACCAGTCGGGACGAAAATCGCTGCCAGGAATCTTCCCGCGCCACAGACCGGGACACCACATTTGCACCGCTGTCAGCTCCGTCCATATGGACGTCGAACCGGCTTTCCGCGCGCTGCTTTCCGTGCGTCATGAGCCGTTCGGTCACCACCAGCTT
>CANQTI010000188.1 GCA_947626725.1 uncultured Eisenbergiella sp. | reverse complement strand
TCACGGAGAACCCCGCGAAGCTGATCGGCGTATTTGACAGAAAGGGCTCCATCGCGGACGGCAAGGATGCGGATATTGTGCTGCTGGATGCGGATATGCGGGTGGATACGGTATTTTTGCGCGGGAGACTGTTTGAAAAGTAAAGAGAGAATGGCGCGCTGCCGGGCTGATGCCGCTCAATTTCCTGTTTATGGAAAAAGCATATGTACAGCTACAAGGCTATGACCATGTATCATTTGCGCCTGGGAACGAGTGCTGGCGGGTATAAAATTCCTCCGTTTACAGATAATAGTCATAGAGAAAAACAGAGCCCTGCAGTGGCCGGGAATGTCTGTATCTGAATATTATCGGGTAAACGGAGGAATTTTGATATGAAAGCGACAGGTATCGTGCGCAGAATCGACGATCTGGGGCGCATTGTGATCCCCAAAGAAATCCGGCGGACGCTGCGGATCCGGGAGGCGGATCCGCTGGAAATTTTTACGGATCGGGACGGGGAGATCATTCTGAAAAAATATTCCCCCATCGGGGAGATGAGCACCTTTGCGAAGCAGTACGCGGAGAGCCTTGCGCAGGTTTCGGGACATACGGCGCTGATCGCGGACCGGGATCAGTTCATCGCCGCCGCAGGAGGCTGCAAGCAGCTTTTGGGGAAGGCCATCAGCCGGGAGCTGGAAGAAAAGATCGAGAACCGGGAGAGCGTGATGGCGAAAAAGGGAGAAAAGAATTTTGTCCCCATCTCCGGAGAAGGGGCGGAGGATACGGCCAATCAGGCCATCAGTCCCATCATCTGTGAGGGGGATGTGATCGGCGCGGTGATGCTTTTGAACAACGATCCCAAAACCAGCATGGGGGATGTGGAGCAGAAGCTGATCCAGTCTGCTGCCGGATTCCTGGGACGGCAGATGGAGCAGTAAAGCACAGGTTCGCCGGAAGGCCTCATAAAGTGACGAAAAATGTGTTTTTTCATTGCCCGGGGTTGGGGATTGTGCTATAATGGAGGTCAGTACGGGGAACCTGTACTGACCTTCATTTTTTATCCGCAGAGCGGATGAAAAAGGTTCCATCAATGCGAAATCACAATGGCGAGAGGAGATGAATTGTATGGACAAGTATTTCTGCAATCCCTGCGGCTACACCTATGATCCCGAGAAGGGGGATCCTGAGCATGGCATCGCGCCCGGAACGGCCTTTGAAGATCTTCCGGCGGATTGGGTATGCCCGATGTGCGGCGTTTCCAAGACTATGTTCCAGAGAGTGATCGCCTGAGACACTGAACCGACCGGTGCAGGAGGGACATCCTGAGAACGATGTATGACGAAAGAGAACCTGCCGTTTTTTCCGTACATAACAGGAACGGCAGGTTCTTTTTGATTTATGTCAGCGGAATACGCGCCAAAACGCGGTTCTGTCGGCGGATGATCCGAAGAAGCCTTGAAGCGGCGGCCGCAGAGAGCCGGGCTCTCCGGCTTTTTCAGCACTCGAATTCTTCATTAAACGCATCGAAGAACACGATGCCCACGATGCCGCGGCCCGTGTGCGCGCCGATGGCGCAGCCCACGACGGAGGTCACGATGGCTTTGGGCTGAAGGACGCCCAGCAGGGTCTCCCGGGCGAAATCCAGCGCTTCCGGATCTTCCCCGTGACAGATGCCGATGGTCTGGAGGGAAGGCTCGGCGATATATTCGGAAACATAGTCCACCAGGGCCTTGATGGATTTTTTGTGACCGCGGACGGTCTTCAGCACCTGCAGACGGCCTTCTTCATCCACGATGAGAACGGGCTTCATGTCCAGCAGCTCTCCGGCGGTTCCCTTCACCTTGGAAAGGCGGCCGCCCTTGATCAGGTATTTCAGGGTGCTGACCGTGAAAACATGGCGAATGTGGCTGACGAAGAATTCCGCCGCACGGATCAGCGTTTCTTTGTCCGCGCCCTGCTCCTGCAGCAGGAGCAGTTTATAGACGATGAGGCCGAAGCCCAGGGAAGCGGATTTGGAATCGATGATGGTCAGATCGAAATCCGGATGATCCTCCAGAATGGTCTGTTTCGCGATGCTGGCGGCGTTGAAGGTTCCCGCGATCCCGGTGGAAAAGCACATGTAGATGACGCTGTCGCCGTTTTCGGCGTATGGGCGGAACGCGGCCTCGAACATATCCGGATTGATATGATAGGTCTTGACGTCCCGGTTCACATCGTCCAGGATCTGATAAAATTCTTCGGTATGAATGGTGGCTCCGTCCAGATAGTCCACATCATCGATGACGACGGGCGTGGGGATGACATGAAGATGAAAACGCTCAACGATCTCCTTCGGCATATCGGTGGCGGAATCCGTGATGATTTTCAGCATAGCGACCTCCGGGATAAGAAATTGGGTCTGGAAAAACCCATTACATTTTACTTCATTTTTCTGTTTTATGCAATGCCCGGAATGAGAGATATTGCGTTTTTAACGGTCCGGGCATATAATTGAAGCGTGTAAAATGCGGCCGAAAGCGGGAAGAATGCATCCGGAACGCAAACTTTTCAGCGGACATATGCGTCATTCTATTGACAGAGGGCACAGCCCCTAAAATAGGAGGCACAGGACCCTCTGAAAGAACAGAAGAAACAAAAACCCTGAAAGGAAGGTACAAACACATGAAAAAGATATTGGGTCTGATACTGATCGGACTGATGCTGCTGACGGCGGCGTGCGGGAAAGCGCAGACGCCCGCGGCAGAGGAGCAGACGGGAGCCGCCCAGGAGGCGCAGGCCGGGGAAGAAACCGGCGGCGCGGCGGCCGGGAGCGAAGAGAATACGGCCGGGACGGATGCGGCGGCCGGGTCAGAAGCGGAAACCGGGACGGAAAGCGCTGAGAGCGCGTCCGCGGCAGAGGAGACGGAGTCCGTACGGATCGAGCCTCTTCCGGAAACTTTGAGCATCGACGCGCTGGACGACTGCACGGTGTCGGCTTCGTTCGCGCCGGAGGACGTGACCGAGGAGAACGGGACGGTGTCCGTCCACATGACGGCGTATACCTATGAACTGTTTGACATGGTCGATATCGGCCGGATGAAAGTAGGCGATGTGCTGGTGATCAACGGAGAGGAAATGCCGGTGGAGTCGGTGGAGCGGAACGATCTGGGGCTGGTGACGGTCAACGGCGGCTTCGAGATGGGCGGCTGCAATCTGTATACGGAAGACGATACGGTATACTGTGAGATCCTGATGGACATCGACAAGAGCTATCATCCGCTGGGGGAGATCACGCTTCCGTTGGCAGAGGATTTCGTTCTGGCGGACGATTCCGATATCGAAAACCAGGGGAAGGAATGCACGACGGAAGAGTTCCTGGCGGCGCTGGATGCGGGGACCCTGGATTTCAATCAGTTTAATACCACCGTTACGATACAGGGCGGACAGATCGTGAAGGTTCACGTTATTTTCCTGCCGTAAGACAGGCGGGGCGGGCAGTTTTATCCCGAATACCCGATTCTGAAATAATCCAGGTACGCCTTGTACCGGTCCTGTGCCGTCAGGCAGGTGTCTGTCAGATAGCCTTTTTCACGATCCCATTCCCGGAGGCCCCTGTAGTAAAACAGTTTCAGGTTGTCCTCGATGATGAACGGAACGATATCGTATTTCAGACATTCTTTGAACATGATCAGCCTGCCCACACGGCCGTTG
>CANQTI010000187.1 GCA_947626725.1 uncultured Eisenbergiella sp. | reverse complement strand
AATCTTCAGCCGCCGCTGTCAGCATCCCGGTATCTGTACCGTTATATTCCGCAGCTGTATGGCCTGGGGGCATTTCCGTCTGCCGGTTCCCGGGAATTTGATCCGCAGCCGTTGGAGGAATCCGGTATATTGGCTCTGCAGAGAGGCCCGTTGGAGCTGACCGGACGGGGTGTGATCGTTGCACTGATCGACACGGGGATATCCTATGAGGATCCGGCCTTCCGGTATTCCGACGGCAGTTCACGGATTCGGGCGATCTGGGATCAGACGGATCAGAGCGGCAGGCCGCCGGAAGGCTTTTCCTATGGGACGCTTTATACGCGGGAACAGATCAATGAAGCCTTGAACAGTGGAACTCCGGAAGCGCTGGTGCCGCATCGGGATGAGAACGGACACGGAACAGCGCTGGCCAGTGTAGCGGCAGGCAGCTGCCTGGAAGGCGGCACCGCTTTTGCCGGGGCAGCGCCGGATGCAGAACTGGTGGTGGTAAAGGTACAGCCCGCAAAGCAATACCTGCGGGATTATTATATTACGCCGGAGGGTGTCGCAGCTTACAGCACGGATGACCTGCTGTTCGCGGTCAAGTTTGTGGAGACTTTTGCGACTCCCTTTTTTCAGCCCGTTGTGCTCTTGTTCGGTATGGGGACTTCGCTGGGGTGCCATGTGGGCAATTCCATTTTTGCGGAATATCTGGAAACCGTGAGCCTGCGCCTGGGGCAGGCCGTGGTGATCGGCGGCGGTAATGAGGGGAATGCGGCGGGACATTACCGTGCGGCACTGACGGAACAGGTGAAAAGCGCGGAAATTCGGGTGGGGGAAAGCACGCGGGGGTTTGTGGCTGAACTATGGGGCATGCGTCCGGCGGAATTTTCCGTCAGCGTGCGTTCTCCGGGAGGGGAAGTGATCCCGGAGATCAATTTCCGACTGAATCGGTCAGTGGATTATACTTTTGTCTATGAGAGGACACGAGTACAGCTGGATTATGTGGAAAATGAGCGTAATACGGGTGATGAGCTGATCGTCATGCGTTTTGAAACGCCTACGCCCGGCGTCTGGAGCATAGCGGTCAGGGGGGCCAGAACGGTTCCAAACACGATGTTTGATATTTGGCTGAGCCCGAAACAGTTTTTGGACGGGGAAGCTTATTTCCTGACACCAACGCCGGAAGTGACACTGACAACGCCGTCATATGTGGCGGATGCTGTGTCAGTGAGCACATATAACAGCAGAAGCAATAGTTTTTATTATAATTCCGGTCAGGGTTTTTCCAGGAATGGGCTCCTGGTCAAACCGGATCTGGCAGCGCCGGGGGTTTCCGTCAGCACGGTAAAGGGTCCCTACACGGGCGGAGCGGTTGCTGCGGCCATTGCGGCCGGGGCAACGGCTCAGTTTTTACAGTGGGCAGTCGTGGAAAGGAAAGCGCCTTTTGTTTCCGGCAGGGAGGTTCTAAGCTATCTGACCCGGGGCGCGAAGGAGCAGCCGGCGGACGAATATCCCAGCAGGCAATGGGGGTACGGACGGTTGGATATGAGGCGGACTTTCGATGAGATTGCGGGGCATTGAAGACGAGAATAAGGCCCGGAACGGAGAAAAGATGTTATATGCATTGGCGGCGGTCCTGGTGGCCGCCGGGGATCTCTGGATCAAGAACGGAATCGAAAAAAATATGGACGAGCATACGGAAAAGCCTATTTTACAGGGGAAAGGGATCCTGCGGCGGTATCATAACCGGGGCGCGGCCATGAATTTGGGTGAAAAACGGGGGCCGCTGGTATGCGTTTTGTCGATAGCCCTGACATGGATCGCCTTGGCTGCCTTTTGCTTTACACTGGCGCAAAAGGGGCAGAACCTCATGAAAGCGGGATTGTCGCTGTTGCTGGGCGGTGCGTTTTCCAATACCTATGACAGGCTGCGCCGGAAATATGTGGTGGATTATTTCAGTTTTTCCACCGGGTGGAAAGCGTTGGATAGGATCGTATTCAACCTGGCAGATTTTGCGATCCTGATCGGAGCGCTGTGTGTGGTTCTGGCGTCCGGAAGGGAAGCCGGCTGAGGGGGACGAATGGGAAAGAAATTTTTGAACTGGCTGGACGGATGTTGGTATCTGTTTCTGGCCGGGGGGTGTATTGGCCTGCAGGCGTTGGTATTCTTGTGCTTTCGGGAAGAGAGTTATTTGACCGTTCAGGATAATCTGGATTTGTTTGTCGCACATTTTCAGGTATTGAGCCATTGGGACGGCTGGTTTGCCCGGGACGCGGTGATGCCCATGCTGGGCGGGATAGACCGGAACAGCCTGGCGGGAGAATGGAATCTTTACAACATGCTTTTCATTTTTCTGCCTCCATTTTGGGCGTATCTGACCGGATATTTTCTGAAAATTTTTTTGGCGTTGTTTTCTTTTGTGCTTTTGGCGAAGGATATTTATGGGGAACGGTATGTTCGATACAGGGGAATCGCCTGGGCGGTGGGGCTTTGCTACGGACTTCTGCCATTGTTTCCCGCTTATGGACTTTGCTTCGCATCAATCCCATTGGCCGTATTTCTCCTGCGAAACCTATATTTGCAAAGGCCTTTTGGCGCAGCGGGCAGAAATGGGGAGAACGGAAAGCGTGAAAAGGGGCAGGATAAATCCTGGCTTTGGTGGTATGTCGCTCTGTTTGCCTATCCGTTTCTCTCTTATTTTTCCTATTTTGGATTTTTCCTGCTGGCGTATACGGTCTGTGCCGTGATCATTCTTTCAGTGCGGGACAAACGGTTTTGCGGCAGGATGGCCGCTGCCGCTGCCGTTCTGGCGGCCGGTTATGTGTGTTTTGAAAACCGTCTGTTTTTGCAGATGCTGTTTTCCGACGAGGTGACGATCCGTTCCACCATGGTGGATGCGGACCTGGATCTTTGCGGTGTGCTGGGCCAGATCCGCGAGTCCTTTCTGACGCCGGTATTTCATGCGGCGTCTGATCACCTGCCGCTGGTGCTGCCGGTCTGCGCGCTGTTTTTGATCTGGCGCACCGTGGAGCTTCTGCGGAAAAAAGAAGGGAAGAGGCTGTTTCGGGAGGGCTTTGTGGGCGTGATGGGCCTCATCCTGTTCAACTGTCTGGTATACGGTCTGTATTTCTGCGGACCGTTCCGCAGGCTGTTCGAGACGCTGGTGCCGCCGCTGAAGGGTTTCCAGTTCAACCGGACGGTGTTCTTCAATCCGTTTTTGTGGTATGCCGCCTTTTTCCTCGTCCTGAAATATCTGTATGACCGGGAAAAACGCTGGATGGCGCGCCTGGCGAATTTGCTGGCCTGCGCGGCCGCGGCGGTGATCCTTCTCACGCCTGCCGTGTACAATGAATTTTACTGGACATGCTATCATCAGGCCTACCGGGCTGTCAAACATACGGAAGTGAACCTTCTCAACTATCGGGAATATTACAGCGAAGCGCTGTTTGAAGAGATCCTTGCGGATATTGATTACGACGGCTCTTATTCTGCCGGTTACGGACTGAACCCCGCGGTGCTGGAGTACAACGGGGTAGCCACGCTGGACGGCTATCTGGGGCTGTATCCCCAGAGCTACAAGGAAGCGTTCACGAAGCTCATCTTACCCGCCTACGAACGGGTGGAAGAGTGGCAGACCTATTACGGGGAGTGGGGAGCCCGGGCCTATCTGTATCCCGGGAGCGGCGAGAGCATTTACAATCC
>CANQTI010000186.1 GCA_947626725.1 uncultured Eisenbergiella sp. | reverse complement strand
CCCGCCTGCCCCAGCTTGCTGGCCAGGAAAATGGAAGTCGGGCCGTCCGCGCCGCCGATGATGGAAATGGCGGCAGCCGCCTTATCGTTGAAGCCCATGGCAATAGCCCCGAAATAAGCGGCGAAAATACCGAACTGAGCAGCCGCACCCAGAAGGAAGCTCTTGGGATTGGCGATCAGCGGCCCGAAGTCGGTCATGGCGCCTACGCCCATAAAGATCAGGGACGGCAGGATCGCCCATTCATCCAGAATGTAGAAATAATACAGCAGACCGCCCACCCCGTTGGAAGCATCCTCCGGATGCACCATGATATCCGGGTATATATTGACGAGCAGCATGCCGAATGCGATTGGAACCAGAAGCAGAGGCTCAAAGCCTCTGGCGATCGCCAGATAGAGGAAAATACAGGCCACCGCGATCATGACCACATTTCCGATCGTGATGTTGAAAAATGCGGTCTGATGAATCAGGTTGTCCAATGTAGTCACTATATAAGACATTTCGTTGACCTCCTGTGTTGAACGACGGATGAGATGCTCTTCGCAGCCATCCTCACGTTATCCAAAGCCCGGCTTGGCCGGATCCGTTTAGTTCAGGGTTGCGAGCAGAGTGCCGGCCTCCACCGCATCTCCTACCGCCACATTGATGCTGGCAACCGTGCCGTCCTTGGGCGCAACAACAGGAATCTCCATCTTCATCGCTTCGATCGTGACGACCGCATCGCCCGCCTTCACGGCCTGACCAACGGCTGCATCGATCTTAAACACCTTTCCGGCTGCGCCGGCTTCCACTTTGATGCTGCCGGCTGCACCTGCCGCTGCCGCGGGCTTCGCCGCCGGAGCCTTAGGGGCTGCCGGAGCCTTGGGAGCCGCCTTGGGAGCCGCCACAGGAGCTGCCGCGGGGGCGCCTGCGCCTTCTTCCACTACTACGTCATATACGTTGCCATTCACAGTGATGGTATAGTTTTTCATTTTGAAATCCTCCTGTATAATTTAATCTGTCAGGCCCAATGGCCCGTTTCCTTCCGTGGGGCCTCATGCCCTCTGCCATTTACCGCTGCGGCGGCGAATGCTTCTGACTACAAAATCTCCGGGCCCGGCTGCTGTGCCGGTTTCACTTTCATAAGCCGCTACTGCCGCTGCAATGACAGCCACAAGCTCACCGTCATCTTCCGCGGCTTCCTCCTCCACGGCGGGAACTGCCGGGACAGGTGCCGGAGCGGGCGCAGGCGCTTCGGCCTTTTCCTTTTTGCCCATTTTGCCCTGCAGCTTATTGATGTTCTTAAACAGACTGATGATCCAGGCGATCAGGATCAGTACCGCAAACACGGTGCCCATACCCAGCAGCGTATTGAGCGCCGCGTTGGTCATCAGTTCACCGAACGACTTAATCACGTTGACCGTCAGGCTTACGAGCTGTCCCTGGCTGTCATAGATGACCACCGCTTCCGCATCGTGAGACGCGCCGTCCACCGATACCGTGACAGTCGCTTCATCGACACCCATCTCGACGGCTTTGCTCTGCACGCTGTTGATGGTCCCGATCTCGCTCCAGGAACCTTCTACAGAGCCCACCGCCGCGGCCAGTTCAGGATAAGTCTGCACAAAGGACTTGGCCTGCCCCTGGTCTATCACCTGTACGATCGTTTCGAACAGTCCCTGGGCAGCTTCCATGGCCTCTTCCTCTCCATAAGGAAGAAAGGATTCCACCAGCTGATCAGTTGCACCGCACGCCGTCATGCCGAAGATACAGGTTATCATACCTAATACTAACAGAAATTTTTTCATATTAAGTATCTTCCTTTCTTAAACTGTTCCATGCTTCTTTGACGGACGGTCTTCTCTCTTCGTAAACAACATCTCAAAAGCGCCGATCACATATTTCCGGGTGTCAGCTGCTTCGATGATCTGATCGATATATCCTCTCTTCGCTGCGCTCTCCGCGCTGGTCTGCAGAGCCTCATACTCCGCCGCACAGGCGTCGATGGCTTCCGCATCCTTACCATCGCAGATGATCTTCGCAGCCAGCTTCGCATCCATCATGCCGATTCTGGCATCCGGCCAGGCATACGTCATATCGGCGCCGATGGACTTGGAATTCATGGCCACATAAGCGCTTCCATACGCTTTGCCGACGATCACGTTCACCTTCGGAACAGTCGCATTGGCAAAAGCATAGGTCAGCTTCGCCACGGCCTTGGCCATCTGCTTTTCCGCACATTTGGTGGCCGCGTAGCCCGCCGCATTGGTCAGCGTCAGGACCGGAATATCAAAAGCATCGCAGAAATTCACGAAATCCGCCGCCTTTTCACAGCCTCTGGCAGAAAGCGCGCAGTCGAACTTCTCCTTTACATTGCCTTCCTCATCCAGGATCTCACAGCGGTTGGCAACCGCGCCCACTGTCATGCCGTTCAGGCGCAGGAAACCGGTCACCATGCTCTTCGCGTAGGCCCCCTTCACCTCCAGGAACCGGTTGTCATCCGCGATTAAGGAAAGTGCCACGGAAGTATCGCCCGCACAGCCGGCCAGTTCCGGATTGGAACGGTTCAAATCGTCCGTGCACTCCACGAAGGAATCGTTCTCCTCATTATTGGCAGGCAGCATGGATACCAGCTCGCGGATTCCCGCCAGAATGGCATCCTCATCCGCCACAACGTCCACAATGCCCGCTTCCCCGCTCTGGAAATCCGCTGAGGAGGTATCCAGCTTGCCAATATTATTTCCCGCAAGAGCGTTGGGAGAATTGACGAACAGCTTCGCTTTCTTCCCCTCCATAAAGGTAAAATCGGTCAGCGCAGGAATAATGGCAAGACCGCCGCCGCAGGAACCAAAGATCGCTGTGATCTGGGGGATCACGCCGGATGCCAATGTCTGCTTCAGATAGATTTCGCCGAAGCTGTTGAGCGCATCCGTCGCCTCCTGCAGGCGCAGGCCGGCAGAATCGATCAGGCCGATGACAGGCGCTCCCGTCTTCATCGCCAGATCATAAAGTCTGACAATCTTCTTCGCATGCATCTCGCCTACGCTGCCTCCCAATACGGAAGCATCCTGGCTGTAAACATACACAAGATTGCCATCGATCACTCCATAGCCGGTAATCACGCCGTCCGAAGGGGTGTCGGTCTGTTTCAGATTGAAATCCGTGGCCCTCGCCGTAACACGGGCGCCGATTTCAACGAAACTGTTTGCATCGAGTAAAGCGGTTATTCTTTGACTCGCCTGTGAAGTGTTGCTCATGGTTCAGCCCTCCATTTTATATTTAGGTAAAAATAAAATAAACCCGATCGCCGGATCCTGCCAAAAAAGGAATTTGTATCCTTTTGGCAAAAGCCCGTACGATAGTAGTATACCATGAAAAAGAAAGGCCCGCCAGATCAAATTCAGAAATATTTTGCCTAAAATATGAGGGGTACATGGGCAATATTAGACAAATTTTACAACAACACCTCTTTTACGATTTTTTTCAGGCAATAGGGGAAATCGATCCTTTCCACACTGCCGACGGCAGTGACCGGGATCGAAGCATAAAGAGTTCCGTTCACATAAAAGAGTTCCTCCCCTACTTTCGTTCCCTTTTCCACCGGGGCCTCCAGCAGATCCGGCAATTCCCATTTCACATCCACTTCATCCTGCGCCGACAAAAGAAGGCCGATCTGCTCCTCCCCGCACGCGATCTCCACCCGGTCCTCCTGCCCGTTCTCCACGGGCAGCGGCG
>CANQTI010000185.1 GCA_947626725.1 uncultured Eisenbergiella sp. | reverse complement strand
TCAGGATCATCGACACCGGCCGCTTCAGCGCCAGTCTTGTCAGATTCATTCTCCCGTCTCCTCCGCCGCGGTCTGCGTGCTGATCACCCGCACCTTAATACCGTCCTCCAACTGTGTGGACCAGGTGGCGACCAGCCGGTCACCGGCGGAAAGCCCTTCTGTCACCTCGACCATATCCTCATTCATCAGTCCCAGCGTCACCGGCGTCCGCACCGCTGTATCGTCCTCCGTAACGACGAATACATAGGCCTGCTCGCTCTCAAAATGCACCGCATCATAAGGAATCAGCACCGCGTTGTCCGTCCGGAAGGTGTCCACCGTCAGCTTCACCGCAGTTCCGCTGATGAGCTGGTCTCCACCGGCCTCTGTTACAGCTTTTATCACAAACAAACCGCCGCTCTGGGCGTCCACCGCCTCCCCGATCTCTATGATCGTACCGGCGAAGGTATTCCCGTTTTTCTCCAGCGTGACGGGCATCCCCACATAGAGGTTCACCCGCACCTGCTCGCTCACCGAAAACGTGACGTTCATGGCATCTTGATTGGAAATCACAAAGGCGGCATAGCCCGGCTGAGCCAGACCGTACTGCTCCACGCTCCTGCCCACCACCGTGCCGGAGATCGGCGAAGTAGGAGAATAATATTCCAGCTGGAGATTTGCGCTTTTAATCCCCACATCCGCCGCCTGCATCTGGGTCGCCAATGCCGCTGCGGAATCCTGATAGGCCTGCCCATTCGCAATGCCGTAAGTCACCTGGGCATCCTGCAGATTGTCTTCATAAAAATCGATGGTCTTTTCGGTCGTATCCCGGGCACTCACCGCCTGGTCAATACTGCTGTCCAGGGTTGTCTGATTGCTGCGAAGCTGAGATGCCTGATACTCCAGCGCCATAATCTGGGCCGCGTACTCCAGGATATCGGAACTGGCCTCGCCGGTGCCAATAGCCCTGGCGTCATATCCGAGTTCCTTCGCCGCTTTTGCCGCCGCGTCGATCTTCTGCTGCTCCCGATAGGCTGCCCACGCATCCTCCAGGCTTGTACTCGGCAATGGCGTGCTTCCCCCCGACGGCTGCGGAAGACTGCTGAAAAAGTATCCGAGGGCTTCCGTCCCATCCTGACTATAATAGGCGCTTTCTTCCGTCTCCGCATCCTGTGTGCTCTGTTCCGGGATGGTTTCCTCTGTGAAAGGACCGTTCTCGTCCGAAAGCGCTTGCGTTTCCGTCTGCGCGGTGTCCTCCTCAGATTCGCTCTGTTCCTGTTCTGCGCTGCTGACGGACTCTTCCTCTGCGGAAGAAGATTCTGTGGAAGACATCTTCTCCTCGGAAGATGAATTCTCACCTCCGACACTCTCTTTTTCCTCTTCGGAGGCCTGTTCCCCTTCTCCGGTTTCCGCCGCCTCCGAGGCCGCCGGCTCCGACTGTTCCGGTGCCGATGCCTCTATTCCCGAAGTACTTTCCTCGCTTTCCGATGTTTCTTCCGTATCGGTCTCCACCGCCTCATCAGACAAAACATTCGGCATCTGATAACTGATCTCAGGGATGTCGGGAGATCCCCACTGATAATGCTCAGGGCTCAGCGGATAGTCATACGCAACCCTGTAATGATAATCTCCGGTCAGGGCCCCCACACGGTCAATATACCGCTCCGCGTTCGCCACAACCTCAGACCGTCTTTCCTGATTCGCATTCATCTCTGCCAGGGACCCTTCGATCTCGGACAGCGCATTTTCCATCTGCGTCTTGGCATCCCGCGCATCTATGATACCGTCCACCGCTGCCTGATACTGTTCCTTCGCGTTGTCGATCTGAAACTCGATGGACCGAATATTGGACTGCATGGAGATATTGTTCATCACCTGACTGGAGCCCAGCTGCATTTGCGCCGTGATCTCGGCGCTCTTGCGGGTCAACTCGGCGTTCTCTTTCTGCAGCCGCGCCGCATCATCTTTTATATGGAACAATACGTCCCCGGCCTTCACCTCGTCCCCGACCTCAAAATAAACCTGATCCACTTCACCGGAAACCATTGGCATAACCGTCACCTGCTGCTGAGGCGAAACCGTACCGATAAATTCATTGCTCACCGCCAACGTCCCGATCTGCGCGCTGACCGCTTTCACGGCCACCGCGGCCTCCGCGGCCGATGCCGTCTCCGCAGACGGATCCGACTGCAGCGCACAGCCGCTCAGCACAAGCGACGCCGCTAAAACCAGAGAAAACCTCCGAAACGATCTTCCCGCCATCCTAATTTCCCTCTTTTCCGTATAGATCGTGCCTGTCCGAATATCATTCCTTGCGCCCCGCGCATCATTCATCGTTTTCCCGGAAAAATCTGAACGCGGATCCGTCCGGCATTTCTTGGCCGAATATCCGAATACAACACTTCAAATCTACATAAAACAGCGATTTCATTTTTATCTTAGCTTTCCGTTTCTTTTCCGTCAATAAAATAAATATTAAATCTGCCGAAACTTCATGCCATTGTTTTTCGCACAGACCGAAACGGCCCTTCGTTATCTTCCGATCTGCGCAAAAGGGATCCGATCCGCCGAGACACAAACACCAGGCGCCCCCAACGAAACGGGGCCGCCGGAATGGTTCCGGCGGCCCCTGACATGCGTTTTATTTTGTTATCTCGTCTTCCCTGGGAAGCACCACTTTGTCCAGATGCCACAGCTCATCCACATACTCCTGGATCGTGCGGTCAGAAGTGAACTTGCCGCAGCTGGCCACATTCAGGATCGCGCTTCGCGCCCAGCCCTTTTCATCCTTATAGGCGGCCTCCACGCGGCGCTGCGCCTCCGCATACGCCTTGAAATCGGCCAGGATGAAGTAGGTATCCGCTTTGGACGTGCTCTGCGTATTGAGCAGAGAATTGTACAACGGACGGAACAGCTCGGTATCGTGGGAATAGGTCCCGTTGATGAGCTGCATCAGCACGCGGCGGATATCCTGGTCGCTGTTGAAGATATCCATCGGATTGTAGCCGCCGAAATTCTCATAGCGGATGACATCGTCGGAGCTTAAGCCGAAGATGAAGGCGTTCTCCCTGCCGACCTCTTCCACGATCTCCACATTGGCTCCGTCCATGGTGCCCAGCGTCAGCGCGCCGTTGAGCATGAACTTCATGTTGCCGGTGCCGGAAGCCTCCTTGCTGGCCGTGGAGATCTGCTCGGACACATCCGCCGCGGCGAAGATCCACTCCGCGTTGGAGACCCGGTAGTTCTCGATAAACACCACCTTGATCCGCCCGTTGATCACCGGATCGTTGTTGACCACATCCGCCACGGAATTGATCAGCTTGATGGTCAGCTTGGCGATGCGGTAGCCCGCCGCCGCCTTGGCACCGAAAATGAAGGTCCTGGGATAGAAGTCCATATCCGGATGGTCCTTCAGCTCATTATACAGATACATTACGTGCAGGATGTTCAAAAGCTGCCGCTTGTACTCATGCAGGCGCTTCACCTGCACGTCGAAAATAGAGCGGGGATCAACGGAAATGCCGTTGTGCTCCCAGATGTATTTCGCCAGACGCACTTTATTCTGGTATTTGATGTTCATGAATTCCTGCTGGGCCTTCTCATCGTCTGCGTAGACGCGCAGCCTGCTGATCTTGGGCAAATCGGTGATCCAATCGTCGCCCACATGCTCCGTGACCCAGGAGGCCAGCAGCGGATTGCCGTGCAGCAGGAATCTTCTCTGGGTGATGCCGTTGGT
>CANQTI010000184.1 GCA_947626725.1 uncultured Eisenbergiella sp. | reverse complement strand
GTTCTGTGAGGGGCAGTAGGCAAGCCTTTCACATTATAAACTCGAGAAAGGAGTGTCGAGACTGTCTACTCGACTATCACAATGATGGCATCTCGGGGGATTGACCAGGATGGAGTCCCGTAGTATGATATTATAATCGGATTAGGAGAATGCGGCCCCTGTCTGCGGCAATCACACATCGGCGGACTAAGGGGGTACGAAATGGGGGGAGTATCTATGCAGCGAACTGTTGAAGTGAAATCGGACGGCGTATACCTGTCAGGGGAAAAGTTCTTTTTGATCAGCGGAGATTTCCATTACTTTCGGACGCTGCCGGGCGGATGGAAACGGCGGCTGGAACTGATGCATGATTTTGGCCTGACGGCTGTTACCACTTATGTGGCGTGGAATCTTCATGAGCCTAAACGGGGGGAATTCTGTTTTGAAGGCGCGCTTGATCTTCCGCGTTTTCTGCAGACCGCCGCGGAAACCGGATTGAAGGTTCTATTGCGCTGTTCCCCTTATATGTGCGCGGAATGGGAAATGGGCGGGCTTCCCAGCTGGCTTTTAAAGGACCGGCAAATGTGTCTTCGTTCCTGTGATCCGTCCTTTCTGGAACCGCTGACGGAATACACCAGGATTCTGGCGGAGAAAATCAAACCATATTTATATACGAACGGCGGCCCTATCATCCTGGTCGCCGTGGAAAACGAATACGGAAGCTTCGGCAATGACCGCAGATACCTGCAGCTGCTGTCGCAGCTTTATCGGGACTGCGGACTGGACGTTCCTTTTATCACTGCCAATGGTCCGGATCCGTTCCAATATCATAATGGCGCTCTTCCGGAATGCTGGAACGGCGTCAACGGCAGCGCGAATCCGGGCTTCCTGAAAGAAATGGATCTGCTGAAGGAATATCAGCCGGATAAGCCGCTTTTGGTCGGAGAAGCCTGGGACGGCAGCATCATGTCCTGGGGAAAGCAGTTTACATTGAATAAGGGAATTGAGGAAAATGAGGAATATCTCCGGCAAGCGCTTCAAATGGGGGCCGCGGTCAATTTCTACATGTTCTGCGGCGGCACTAATTTTGGATTCATGAACGGTGCGCTGGCGGTCGATCAGAAGGAAAACTATGTTCCGCTGACGACCTCTTATGATTATGATTCTCCAATCAGCGAGGAAGGAACGCCGCGCGAAAAATATTTCCGGCTGCGGGATGTTCTCGATTCCTATCGCGATCTTCCCAAAAGAGCGCATATCGCTCCGGAGTATCAGGCGCAGAATATTGGCCCTGTCAGAATCACGGAATACGCTTCTTTCCTGGATCATGCGGCGATTCTGGCCGAACGGCGCGTCCGCAGAGGAAGAACGGTATGTATGGAGGATCTGGATCAGGATTACGGTTTTATCCGTTACACGACCCACATCGACTATACGGATTCCCGCATAAGACATCTGAAAATAGAGGAACCGGCGGATCGGGCCTGCGTCTATTTGAACGGGAAATACGCCGGCTGTCTGATGCGGGATTGTCCGGCGCCGGATATTGCCTTTACCGTTCCTCCGGAGGGCCTGGAGCTTTCTATCCTTGTGGAAAATCTGGGAAGAATCAACTACGGCTACCGAATTTACGACCGCAAGGGTATCCTTGGCGCCGTGCATGTGGCCATTGAGGCGGGGAAGGATCGGTATGTATATAATTTTGCCAATAATACGGGTTTTACCATCGAAACGCTGCCTCTTAAATCACTGGATGGGCTGGTATACGGCTTACAGAAGCCGGAAAACGGTTTGCCGGTCTTCTGCCGCGCCAGGTTCCGGGCACAGCCTGGGATCGATACTTTCCTCGATATGAAGGGCTGGAATAAAGGTATCGTATTCTTCAACGGATTTCATCTCGGCCGTTACTGGTCTGTTGGACCGCAGCGCACTCTTTATGTTCCGGGAGAATTGGTGCAGGAGGAAAATATCGTCGAGATCCTGGAACTGCACTATGAGGCGCGGGAAAACGAAATCCGTTTTCTGGATCATTCCATCCTGACGGAAATGCCGACGAACGATTATGCCTTTCTCAAGGGAAAGAGTGGACAGGACTTTATAATATGAGGAGGTTTTCATGAATCCGATCTATGAAAAACTGTTGAGATGCTATGAGAGCGTGAAGAGCCGCATCGATTTCGTGCCGCAGGTGGCCATCGTGCTGGGGTCCGGCCTGGGCAACTATGCCGACAATATCCGGGTGGAGGCGGAGCTGGACTATCATGAGATCGAGGGTTTCCCGGTCTCCACCGTGCCGGGACATGCCGGAAAGTTCATTTTCGGCTATGTGGCGGACGTGCCCGTGGTGTGCATGAAGGGACGGGTGCATTATTATGAGGGTTATCCGATCTCGGACGTGGTGCTTCCCGTGCGGCTGATGAAGCTGATGGGGGCGAAGATTCTGTTTTTGACCAACGCCTCCGGCGGCATCAATCCTTCCTTTTCGGCGGGCGATTTCATGATGCTTAGGGACCATGTATCCCTCTGGGCGCCCAATCCGCTGATCGGGGCGAATATCGATGAGCTGGGTGTGCGGTTTCCGGATATGAGCCATGTGTACGATCCGCAGCTGCAGGAGATTCTGCGGGAGACGGCGGCAGAATGCGGCATTCGGCTGCAGGAGGGTGTGTATGCGCAGCTCACCGGGCCTTCCTTCGAGTCCCCGGCGGAGATTCAGCTTCTGCACCGGCTGGGTGTGGACGCGGTGGGAATGTCCACCGTGGTGGAGGCCATCGCGGCCAACCACATGGGGATGAAGATCTGCTGTATTTCCTGCGTCAGCAATTTGGCGGCAGGAATGACGGACAATCCGCTGACCCATGAAGAGGTACAGGAGGCGGCCAATGTGGCGGCCCCGAAGTTCACCCGTCTGGTCAGCACGGCGGTGGCGAAGTTCGGAAGCGTGCTGTGAGAACGGACGGAGAGATATCCATGGGAGCTGACAAAAGGACATATGCGGAAAGCGGCGAAGCAGGGCATAAGGGAGTCGGCCGGACGGCGGGGCCGGAGCGCGAAGAAGTGCGGCGCCTGATCCGGGCGGCGCTTGAGGCCAGGGAACGTTCCTATTCCCCTTATTCCCATTATCGGGTGGGAGCGGCGCTCCTGACCGGGGAAGGGAAGCTCTATACCGGCTGCAACATCGAGAACGCCGCTTTTACGCCTACGGTCTGCGCCGAGCGTGTGGCCCTGTTCAAGGCTGTGAGCGAGGGAGAGCGGCGGTTTGCGGCCATCGCTGTCACCGGGAGCCCGGCGGGGGAGATGACCCGGTATTCCTGGCCCTGCGGCGTCTGCCGGCAGGCGCTGCGGGAATTCTGCGATCCGGAAGGCTTTTGGGTGATCGTGGCGAAGTCGGAAACGGAATATGAGATCCGGAAGCTGGCGGCGCTGCTGCCGGAGAGCTTCGGGCCGGAGGAGCTGAGCGGAGCGTGAGAGGTCCGGATCGGAGGAGCAGGCAGCAGAGAGCGGCTTTGGAAGGAATGCCCCAGCGTGCCTGACCGGGCCGGAGCAGAACAACAAAGATCAACAGACAGGAGAAGAGAAGATGAACATTCGTTTTTATAATGCGCGGATCCTGACCATGGACGGCGGCTGTGCGCTGCAGGAGGGTGAGCTGTGGACGAACGGCAACCGGATCGCCTATATCGGTCCCGGGAAGGATGCGAAGGATACGGTCTGGGACGAACAGATCGACTGCCAGGGCAATGTGCTCATGCCCGGCTTCAAGA
>CANQTI010000183.1 GCA_947626725.1 uncultured Eisenbergiella sp. | reverse complement strand
TGATGCTGGTGGCCGCCGTGGTGTCCCTTTATCCGCCCCGGCTTTTGAAGCGGATCGTGGATGAGGTGGTGGTCAACGAGGATTACCGACAGCTGGCGCTGATGGGAGCGGGACTGGTGCTTCTGGCTGCCGTGGAGATCCTTTCCACCTTTATCCAGGCCAGGAGCATGGGAAAGATGGGACTTCTGATCATTTCCAATATCCGGACGGATATTTTTGAACGGCTGCAGCGTCTTCCATTTGATTATTTCGACAACCGTCCGGACGGCAAGATCGTCGTCCGCGTGACGGAATACATCAATGCGCTGGCAGACTTTTTTTCCAACTATGTGATGATGTTCGCCATCTATATCGTGAAGATCGTCGTGGTGACCGTGTTCATGCTCTCTTTAAGCCCCATGCTGACGCTGATCGTGTTCGTCACCATCGTGCCGATGATGGTCATCGTGTTCATTCTCCGCACAGTGCTGCGCAGGATGTACACGATGCACCGCCTGAAAAACTCCAACCGTACCGCTTTTCTGGTGGAGTCTATCATGGGGGAGCAGATTGTCAAAAACTATAATCGCATCGAGATCAATAAAGAGACCTACAAGGACATCCATCAGGAGAGCGTGAAAATGTGGTGGAGCATCACGAAGCGCTCCCGGTTGAACCAGCCTGTGGTCATGGGTTTCTGGCATGTGGGAACGCTTCTGATTTATGGCGTGGCGCTGGCCCTGATCCTGGGAGGCAACGACCTGATCACCGCGGGGGTGGTGATCACTTTTACCACATACATGAGTTCCTTCCAGGATCCGCTTTCCCAGCTCTCCACCATCGTTCAGGAGCTGGCCCAGGTGTGTTCCAATTTGGAGCAGGTTTTCGAGACCATCGATTATCCGTTGGGAATTCAGGATAAGGAAGGGGCAGTCACGCTGCAGAATGTGAAGGGAAAGGTGGATTTCAATGATGTCACCTTCGCCTATGAGGAAAACGTGAATATCCTGGAACACTTCGATCTCCACGTAAGACCCGGGGAGACCATCGCTCTGGTGGGACCCACCGGCGCCGGAAAAACGACGATCATCAATATGCTCACGCGGTTTTATGATGTGCAGCAGGGGAGTGTGACCGTGGACGGCATCGATGTGCGGGACGCGACCATCAATTCCCTGCGCCGGGAGGTGGGCGTGCTGATGCAGGATCCTTTTATTTTCAAAGGGACTGTGCTGGAGAACATCCGCTACGGCAGAAGAGACGCCACGGACGAAGAATGTATGGAAGCGGCGAAAACGATCTTCGCGGACAAATTCATTCAAAGGCTGAACGGCGGCTATGAACATATGCTGGAGGAACGGGGCGCCGGGCTTTCCGCAGGCGAGCGGCAGTTGATCAGCTTCGCCAGGATTGTGCTGAAAAATCCCTCCGTCATCATCCTGGATGAGGCCACCAGCGCCATCGACACGGAGACAGAGCTTTTGATCAAGCAGGCGCTGGACGTACTGATCAAGGACAAAACGGCGTTCATCGTCGCTCACCGGCTGTCCACGATCCGCAATTCCGACCGGATCCTGTATATCAGCAACAAGGGGATCGCGGAGGAAGGGACGCACGAGCAGCTCATGGCCAGGAAGGGGCTGTATTACGAGCTGGCGAAGTGAGATGCGGCGGTCCCGATAGCGCCGCATGTCTTCAAACTTCATAGCGGGATGTACGCCCCCTGTCTTCAGGCTTTGCGGCGGAACACACCGCCCCCTGTCCGTGTACATTCCTTTTCCGGACACGCTCTCGCTCGAGAAAAACGCAGCGGTTCTAAGCTCAGCTTTGCCCTGTCGGGCTTGCTTCGCTAAGAACCGGCGTTTTTCTGACGGTCCGGGAAAATGGAATGTACACGGACAGGGGGCGGTGTGTTCCGCTATGGAGGCTGAGGACAGGGGGCGGTGTGTTCTGCTGTGGGGTCTGAAGGCAGGGGGCGGTGTGTTCTGTTGTGGGGTCTGAAGGCAGGGGGCGGTGTGTTCTGCTGTGGGGTCTGAGGGCAGGGAATGGTGTGTTCCGCTATGGAGTTTGGAGTTAGGTTGGGAGGCAACGGGCAGGACGTTCTGTTGTGGAGTCTGAAGAGGGGTGATGTGGTTTGCAGTGGCTTCTGAAGGCGAGCAGTTTTATATGGTTAGTGGGCCGACCGTTATGATAAAGGATTGAAAAAAAGGCCACGGGCAAATGCGAAATTACAGTTTTGCACTAAAAGTTGTTGACAAAGGGCGTGTTGAGGGGATAATGAGGATATGGATTTAAATGTGTCCTATAGAATAGGCATGATAAGAAGGGATCTCAGAAAATGGGCAGAGTGAGAAGAACGATTTCGGTATGTGTGGTTTGTCTGACGTTGTTGTTTGTGTCGGCGTGTGCTTCGGATAAAGGGGCGTCGGATGAGTCCGGGGCGTCCGGCGTCGGTGAAAACGCGGAAATGAGCGGGGCAGCGGGAACTGTCGGTGCGGACGGAGCGGCTTCCGGCGCAGAGGAGTCGGATGTGGGATTGACTGCGGGCACAGAGCCGGGTGCGGAGTCGGAAGCAGGTGCGGCATTGGGTGCGGAAGCGGAGGGAGATGTGTCGGGAAGCGGCACGGATGGGGCCGCGGATGCCGGAGCTTTGTCCGGGACGGGGGATACGGCCGAAACGGATGCCGAAAGGGCGGCTGCTCTGCGGGCGGAATTCGGGGAGGACTGTATCCCGGAGCAGACCTTTGAGGTGGAACTGAGCGAATACGAGGAAAGCGTCTGGTTTGTCCCTTTTGCGCCGGATGAGACGGGCGCGGGGTTCCATATGCAGATCGTGCAGAACGGAGAAGTCCTGCAGGACATGCATGAGGAAACGCTGGGGCCCTATTTCGGGAATGGACTGGAGAGTCTGGATGCGGTTTCCTTTTATGATATCAATTATGACGGAGAGACGGATATCCTGCTGATCGGGACGAAGGGCGGAAGCGCCGTGGCTTCGGTGTATTACGGCGAGGCGGCGAACGAATACAGCAGCGCTTATTTCTGGTATCAGGAGGCGCTTTCCGAAAATCTGATCCGAGAGGCGGAGGAAGTGAGCGTAACAGGCATCCGCGCGCTGCTTTCCGAGGGAAAACGGAACGGAACGTTTTCCGGTTATCAGGAAGCCTACCGTGCGGCCAGCAAACTCTATGAGCTGGAAGGAAAAGATAATGTGGGTTTCGACCTGATCTATGTGGACGGAGATGAGGTGCCGGAGCTTTTGGCGGGAGCGCAGGGCTATTATGTGAGCCTCTACATGTACCGGGATGGGATGCTGTATCAGCCCATAGTGGAATGGTATTACGGTGCCATGGGGAATGCAGGGTATGAGTATTCCCCTTATCAGAACAGCCTGCGCAATTATAATGCCGACTTTGCGGGAGCGATCATGTATACGACTTATATGACGCTGGGCCCGTCCTGCTCTGTCGATACCGTGGCGGAGATCGAGACAGTGAATTTTGACGATGCCAACGGCAACGGGATGCCTGACGAGGAAGAGGAGGATTCTCTCGGAAAGTATGGGGTCACATATATCAACGGTGTCCAGGTATCGGAAGAAGAGGCGGCTGACGATCCCTACGACGTGGGCGGCTACGTTTATATGGATCCGTGCATGGACCGGGCAGCGCTGCTGTCGCAGCTGAAATAGCGCACGGCCACACAGCCAGTACAGCTCGCCTTCGGGAACATGCTCCGCGGGAGCCCCGTCTCCTTGCCCCTGGAACGTGCCGCCTGCCGG
>CANQTI010000182.1 GCA_947626725.1 uncultured Eisenbergiella sp. | reverse complement strand
CATGAGCGTGTCCGCCCGGATGCGGCAGTACGGCATGATGCGTGCGGTGGGCATGGAGGACGCGCAGGTGGTCAGAATGGTGGCGGCGGAGGCTGCCGCATACGGAATTCTCGGCATCGTTCTCGGCGTCGCTGCGGGACTGCCTCTGCACCGGTTCCTGTTTGAAATGATGGTTTCTTCCCGCTGGGGAACGCCCTGGGGCGTTCCGTGGACGGCGCTGGGCGTCATCCTGCTGACCGTAATCTGTTCCGTCATCCTTTCCGTGGCGGGGCCTTCCCGGCGCATCGCGCAGATGTCCGTGGTGGATACCATCGGGACAGATTGACTAAAATTAAATATTTTTTTTGTAAACTATTTTGCGCGCAAAAACATTGACAGAACCCCGATTCCCGGCTATGATTTTTTTTATCCTGTGCTGACGGTTTCCCTGAAAGACGTTTTTTCGGGGAACCGGCGGCAGGAAGACTGAAAATAGGGAACTGCATTTTGCCTGTAATATGACGGATCATAGCGGCATCAAAAGGGAGGAAGGGCAATGAAATGGCAGGAAACCATACAGAGGGAGATCCTGGAGCAGTATGTTGACAGGGAGCTGGAAGGACTGATCGGGCGGCTGTTCGGAAAGACGGCGGAAACGGCGCAGGAGCGGGAACTGTACACAGCGCTCGTGTATCTGACGAAGGGATTGATGCATCTCACCGTTCCCAATGAAGGCTCCAAGAAGGTATATTACATATCCTCAGAATTTCTGACGGGGAGGCTTTTGGCCAACAGCCTGATCAATCTCGGCGTTTATGAAAAACTGGAAGATTTTCTGACAGGAAAGGGGAAGTCGCTTTCCCGCATCTGTCAGATCGAGCCGGAGCCGGCCCTCGGGAAAGGAGGGCCGGGACATCTGGCGGCATGTATGCTGGAGTCCATCGCTTCTCTGGGACTGCCGGGGGAAGGAATCGGCCTGAACTATCACTTCGGATGGTTTCGGCAGAGTTTTCGGAACGGTCAGCAGACCGCGGAGAAGGACGAGTGGATGGAGCGGACCTCCTGGCTGAATCGGACCGATGTGGAATTCGACGTGCGCTTTGGGAACGGGAAGGTCACGTCCCGGCTTTACGACCTGGATGTGATCGGATATGAGAATGGCGTCAGCAGACTGCGCCTGTTCGATCTGCAGAGCGTGGACGAGGCGCTGGCTGGGGAAGGGATTTCCTTTGATAAGGCGCGGATCGAGAAAAATCTGACGCTGTTCTGTGATTTTGACGATTCAGATGAGGATGGGAGGCTTTTGCGGTTCTGCCAGCAATATTTTCTGGTGAGCAACGCGGCCCAGCTCATTCTGAAGGAGATGAAGGAGAAGCAATATGACCTGCGCAGGATGTATGACTATGCGGTGATCCAGCTGAACGATACCGAACCGTCGCTGATCATTCCGGAACTGATCCGCATTCTGGTACAGGACAAGGCCTTTTCCATGGATGACGCCATACAGGTGGTGCGGCGTACCTGCGCTTACACCCCCCATTCGCTGCGCCCGGATCTGCTGGGAAGCTGGTCTATGCGCCGTATGGAGCGGGTGGCCCCTCAGCTCATTCCCGTTCTGCGGGAGCTGTCCCGCAGGATTGACAGAGAATTTTCAGATCCGGCGGTACAGATCATCGATGCGGATGAGCGGATCCACATGGCGAATCTGAATATCCATTATGGCTTTTCGGTGAACGGCGTGACGGCCCACCATATGGACTGCCTGAAGAACGGGCCGCTGCGGGATCTCTATCAGATTTATCCGGACAAATTCAGAAGCGAGACCGGAGGGATATCCTTTCGGCGCTGGCTGATGTCCGCCAACCGGGAGCTGGCAGAGCTGATCTCCCATGCGATCGGGAACGGCTGGAAGACGGACTGGCGGCAGCTGGAAAAGCTTTTGCGGTTTGAAGAGGATGAAGTATTCCTGAGAAAGCTGCTCGCCGTCAAAAGAAAGAAAAAAGAGGCGCTTTCTATGTTTCTGGCGGAGAAAGAAGGGATCCGTCCCGATCCGGATTCCGTTTTTGACGTACAGACGGTTTCTCTGCGCAGCTGTGGGCCTCAGCTGCTGAACGCGCTCTATATCATTCATAAATATCTCGAGATCAAAGACGGAAAAAAGCCCGTGCGGCCGCTGACGTTTCTGTTCGGCGCGAAGGCGGAGCCCACTGACCGGACGGCGCTGGATGCGGTACATCTGTTCTGGGTGCTGACGCAGATCATCAGCCGGGATTCTGACGTGCAGGGATGGATACAGGTGGTGACGGCCGAAAATTATGACATCAGCTACGCGGAGGAGGTGACGCCCGCCGGCGATATTTCCGAACAGATTTCGCTTTCCCGGGGAGATGCTTCCGGCGTGGGCTGCATGAAGTATATGCTGAACGGCGCGCTGACCCTGGGCAGTCTGGAGGGAACGGGCATCGAGGTCCACAGGCTGGTGGGAGATGATAATTTTTATGTTTTCCGGGGCGGTACGGCGGATCGCGCCGGCGCGGCACAGGCCGAAGACGGCGCAGTACGGGACACCGGCGCGGCGCAGGTTGAAGACGGCGCAATACGGGACACCGGCGCGGCACAGACTGAAGGCGGCGCAGCATGGGATAACGGCGCAGCAAAGCCTCCGGGCGGCGCGGCGGAAAGGGCCGTCTCGTTTCTCGTCGGAACACAGGCGCTGGCTGTCGGAAACGGGGAGATCCTGCATCGGCTGTACGGACAGCTCCTGCACGGGGACTGCGCAGACGTTCCGCCGCTGCTGGAGGCGTATATTTCCGTGAAGGAACGGATGCTGACGGATTATGAGGACCGGTTGGGATGGGCCCGCAGGATGCTGGTCAATATCGCGAAGGCGGGATTTTTCTCCGCGGACCGGACGGTGGAAGCGTACAATCGGGACATCTGGAAAATCATCTGACCGGCATCGGGCATGCGATGACGGTTTTTGGGCGATCAACAATCAAAGGAGAACATCATATGAGAAGAAGCGGTATTCTGCTGCCGGTTTCCGGCCTCCCGTCCCCCTGGGGGATCGGAGCCTTTTCCAGGGAGGCGTATGACTTTGTGGATTTTCTGGCGGCGGCGGGGCAAAAGCTGTGGCAGATCCTGCCGTTAGGGCCTACCGGATACGGGGACTCCCCCTATCAGTCCTTCTCCACGTTTGCGGGCAATCCCTATTATATCGATCTGGAAGCGCTGGTCGAAAAGGGCTGGCTTTCCAGGGAGGAATGTGCCGGGACGGACTGGGGCGGCAGTCAGGCCTATGTGGACTATGAAAAAATGTATTTCGGACGTTTCCCGCTGCTGCACAAGGCTTTTTTGCGCAGCGGGATCCAAAAGGACGCGGCGTTTGCAGATTTTTGTCGGGAAAACGACTGGTGGCTGGCAGATTATGCGCTCTTCATGGCGATTAAAAATGCGAAGGGCGGGGTCAGTTATACGGAATGGGAAGAGCCGCTCAGGCGGCGGGAGAGTGCCGCGCTGGAGGCGTGTCAAAGAAGCCTTTCGGAGGAGATCTGTTTCTGGCAGTTTTTGCAGTACCTGTTCGCCGGACAGTGGAAGGCGCTGAAGCACTATGCCAATGAGAAGGGCATTTCCATCATCGGGGACGTCCCCATCTATGTAGCGATGGACAGCGCGGATACCTGGTCGCATCCGGAGCTGTTTCAGCTGGACGAAGACTGCGTGCCGAAGGCCGTGGCAGGGGTACCGCCCGATGCGTTTTCCGCCACGGGACAGCTTTGGGGCAATCCGCTCTATGACTGGGCGTACCACAAAAAGACC
>CANQTI010000181.1 GCA_947626725.1 uncultured Eisenbergiella sp. | reverse complement strand
AGGTGACCGTGGTCTGCCTCGGCAAGGACAAGATGGGCAGGATGAGCTTCTCCATGAAGGATGTCGCGCAGGTCTGAGTCCGCAGCAAAAGGCCCTGTTTTTGTGTGGTATATAAGAGACCGCCGTACGGTATGCAAAAGGCCGTGCGGCGGTTTTTCATACGGCTTTTGAGGCGCGGCATTTGACTCCGTCCGGAAGGCGCGCCAAATGTTTCGAAATAACTGTTTTTGCCTAAAAATTGCCGGAATATTGTTATTGTGAATAACAATATTTGACTTTTCAAATACAGATTTTATCAAGTTTAGTACAAAATCTTGGCGGTGTGTTAATATAGAGCCAGAGGGGGAAAACAATATAGTTCAGGCAGCAGCGGTAAAATTCTACTCTGAAAGTGTTACAGGTGTCTTGGTACGGAAGAGGGGAGCATTATGAGAAAGATCGCAATCTGCGACAGCAATGCGGACGTGCTGGATTCCATGCGCCGAATGTTGGCCGCACAGTACAAGAGAGAATTGCAGATCGCCGTATACCCATCCGGGGGGGAATTGCTGCGCGCATGGCAGAGAGACGAACGAAAAAGGGCCGATATCATCATCATGGACGTCAGAGCGGAAGAGGATGGCGCGATCAGCGCGGCAAAGCAGGTACAGGAGCTGTTTGACGGCGTGAAGGTGATTTTTTCAACGGCCCAGTTGGAGTGCGCAGAGGACATTTTCGATGCGAATCCGGTCTATCTCCTCGCGAAGCCGATTCGTCAGGAAAAGCTTTTTGAGGCCGTGGACCGGGCGCTGGACCAGATCAGTGAGGGGGAGGCGGCGTCTGTGACGCTGATCTCCAAGAGCTTTATCGCTCGGGTCAGAGCGGAGGACATCTGGTATGTGGAGAGCGAACGCCGCGTTCTCACAGTCCATACGGAAAATGAGGATATTCGGGTAAATATGAAGCTGGGTGATTTAGAGGATAAGCTGCCGGAGTTTTTCGTGCGCGTCCATCAGAGTTACCTGGTGAACATGAAGCGGATTCGCTTTTTCTCCGCGAAAGGCGTGGAGCTGTCGGACGGGAAGGTGATTCCGGTCAGCAGGCCCAGATACGCGAATGCGAAAGAGATTTTTCTGCAGTATCTGGGAGAGAAAGAGGTATAAGGAAAAGCGGTTTATCCGATACTGAACAAGAAGCGTAGTTTCAGATTCTTTCAGTGCGGAGGAAACAATATGTATGAGCAATATAGCGGGGCGCCGGGAGAAAAAGCGATGTTTGCCTGCGGCAGACAGAGCGTGAAATTCCCGGTGCCCGTTTTTGTGCGATCCAGCGCGTCCGTCGTTGGGAAAAAGGAGGGGGAGGGGCCGCTGGGCGCGCTGTTCGATGTGATCGGACAGGATGATTTGTTCGGCGCAAATACCTGGGAAGAAGCGGAAAGCTGTCTGCAGCGGGACGCTCTGCACCTCGCCGTGAAAAAAGCAGGATTGCATACGACGGAGCTTCGATATCTGTTCGCGGGCGATCTGCTGGGACAGGGGATCGCCACCAGCTTCGGCCTGGCGCAGTACGGGATCCCGTTGTTCGGACTCTACGGGGCCTGCTCCACCTGCGGCCTGGCGCTGAGCCTGGGCGCGATGGCAGTGTGCGGCGGCTTCGCCGATCATGTGGGATGTGTTACCAGCAGCCATTTCGCCAGCGCGGAGAAGGAGTTCCGTTTTCCGCTGGGCTATGGAAATCAGCGGCCCCTGTCCGCTACGTGGACGGTGACGGGGAGCGGTGCCTTTGTCCTGAGCGGCAGCAGGGGGGAGAATGCCAGGGCCATTGTCACCGGGCTTACGCCGGGCAGGATCACGGATTACGGGGTCCGGGACAGCATGAACATGGGTGCCTGTATGGCCCCTGCGGCGGCGGATACCATCGCCTGTCATCTGCGGGATTTCGGGCGCGGCCCGCAGGATTATGACAGGATCATCACGGGAGATCTTGGGGTGGTAGGGCAGCAGGCGCTTTTGGATTTGCTTCTGGAGCAGGGAATCGATATCGCAGAACGGCATACGGACTGCGGAATCGAAATTTATGACGCGAAACGGCAGGACACCCATGCGGGGGGCTCCGGCTGCGGCTGTTCGGCCGCGGTGCTTTCCGCTTATGTGTTAAAGCAGATCGAGGAGGGCGTCTGGAAGCGAGTGCTTTTTGTGCCCACCGGCGCGCTGCTCTCCAGGACCAGCTACAACGAAGGAAAAAATGTGCCGGGCATTGCGCACGCCGTGGTGCTCGAACATATCGGGTGAAGACGGGGCATTCCGTTCTTGGCGCCTCCTGCGGTGCGGAAAGAAGGTTTTGCGGATATCCTGTTGAAGTTCCGTCCTTTTTTGATTATAATAAAGGAGTCCGATGGAACTCGTTTTCCCGTCGGGGTGCAGGCGGCGGATATCGCGGCGGACACATCCTGGCGAAGGCTTGAAGGGTTCCATCGCGGAAATGCTCCGGGATAGGGATATCTATGCAAAGAGTGATTCTCGTTGGCGTCAATCTGAATAACGATCCGAACTTTGCGCATTCCATGGAGGAACTGGAGAGCCTGGCGCAGGCCTGTGACATGGAAGTGGAGGCCACCGCCGTGCAGAATCTTCCTGCGGCGAATGCCGCTACCTATATTGGCAGCGGCAAGGTGGAAGAGGTGCGGCGGCTGGCGGAAATGGTGCAGGCGGAATGCGCGGTCTTCGATAACGCGCTGTCGCCGGTGCAGCAGCGCAATCTGCAGGAGGCAATGGATGTGGCGGTTCTGGACCGCACCAATTTGATCCTTGAGATTTTTGGGAGGCGTGCCAGGACCAGAGAGGCCAAACTGCAGGTGGAGAGCGCAGGCCTGCAGTACATGCTGCCTCGGCTTGTGGGCATGAGAAAAGCGTTGTCCAGACAGGGCGGCGGCGCAGGTGCCGGAGGCGGCTGGGGCGCGGGCGGCGGTCTTGCCAACCGCGGCGCGGGAGAAACCAGGCTTGAACTGGATCGGCGCAGGATTGAGAAACGGTTGGCGGAGCTTCGAAGAGAACTGACTGCCGTGGAACAGGACCGTGCGACCCAGCGAAAGCGCCGCAGAGAGAGCGTGCTGCCTTCTGTGGCGCTGGTGGGATATACCAATGCCGGAAAATCCACGCTCCTGAACGCCATGCTGGACGTTTGCGGGGGACGGGAAGAGAAGCGGGTGCTGGAGCAGGACATGCTGTTCGCTACGCTGGATACGACCGTCCGCAGGATATCGCCGGGAGACAACGGGGATTTTTTGCTGTCGGATACGGTGGGATTCATTGATAAGCTGCCTCATGCGCTGGTGAAGGCCTTTCGGTCCACGCTGTCCGAGGCGGTGGAGGCGGACCTGCTGCTATATGTGATGGATTTTTCGGATCCGCATTACAGGGAACAGCTGAAGGTGTCACAGGATACGCTGCGGGAACTGAAAGCGGGACATATTCCCTGTCTGTTTGTCATGAATAAGGCGGACAAAGTGATGGAGGAAGGAGCGCTCCCAAAGCTCTCCGGGGACCGGATCTATCTTTCCGCGAAGAAAAGGCTGGGGATTGACGCACTGTTGGCTGCAATCCGTGAAAAGCTTTTTTCGGGCATGGTGGAATGCCGGATGAAAATTCCGTATACAGACGGCGCTGCGGTATCCTGGCTGAAGGAGCACGCTGCGGTCAGGACCATGGAATACGAGGCAGACGGCGTTTCTATATTTGCGGAGTGCAGGAGAAGCGATATGGCGCGGTTGGAACAGTATCTGTGCAGATGAGCGGCAGCGGGAGCAGCGGCGGCAGCGGCGGAA
>CANQTI010000180.1 GCA_947626725.1 uncultured Eisenbergiella sp. | reverse complement strand
CTGATCTATACGGATCTGGGCATATACAGTCTGGCGATTTCGGTGACGCTTTATTCGCTGCTGATGTGTGTGCTCAATGGGATTTCCGTGCGCAGGGCAACAGGCTACAGGCAAGAGGTAGTGCATACTTTTTTGCTTCCTCTATGGGCCGCGCTCATCATGGGCGCCGTGGTGGGCGGTATTTATTATGGTCTGACGGCGGTACTGCCGGAAGGGAGCCTTGGGAATGCAGCAGGGATCGCGGTGTCGGTGTCTGTGGGAATGCTGGTGTATTTCGTCCTGTCTGTTCAGCTCGGTGTGATGAACAAAAAGGAATTGTTGGCCATGCCGGGCGGCACGAAAATCGTCGGTTTGGCGGTAAAAATGCATTTGCTGAAGGAATAATGGGATATTTGTAATAATATTGTAATAAAAAAGAGAAAAGGGCTGGATTTTTACCTCATCCGGGAGTATAATACATGGGTAAAATTTCAGGAAATTCGGTTGGGGAGTAAACCATGAAGAAAATCAGTTTGTTTTGTATGGCCCTGCTTTTGACGGTTGCTTTTGCGGCCTGCAAGGAGCAGGAGCAGAATGAGTCGGAGAGCGAACCTTCTCAGGAGATGGCAGAATATACGGAGACGGCAGAAGAAACGACGGAGGAGACGGTATACGAGAGCGAGAGCGCGCTGGAGACGGAAGAAGCAGGGGAAGAAGACAGTGTTCCTACGAGCTATCTGACCGGTCTGGAGTGCAGTGAGCAGGAGCGGGAGCAGCGTCCTTTGGCGATTATGCTCAACAATATTAAAGCGGGCTGTCCGCAGGCGGGAATCGGACAGGCTTCGGTCATCTATGAAGCACCTATGGAAGGGGCGGATGTGACCCGGCTGATGCCTTTATTTGAAAACTGGCAGGATCTGGATTATCTTGGCTACGTTCGCAGCAGTCGGGATTATTTTGTGTACTGCGCGCTGGAGTTTGATGCGCTCTATGCTCATTTCGGCCAGGCGACCCCTTATGTGGGCGCGATGCTCAACAGCGACCTGGTGGACAATATCAGCGGCGCGGTGGCTGGTATCGACCGCCCGGCTGCCAATGCCTACTTGCGCACAGATGAAAGGAAAGCCCCGCATAATGTTTATACCAGCGGGGAAGCCCTGTTGGATGCGGCAGAGAAGTTCGGGTATAGCATGACCTATCATGACACCCATAAAAAGAAATTCACTTTCGCGCCGCTGGGACAGCGGGCGGAATACGCGGATGCGCCGTCTGCGACGATCCTGTATCCAGGCGGGAAGTCCAAGGGACAGCCTACCGGCTATTCCAATGTGCAGGCGCGCTTTGAGTATAATGAGGCGGATGGCAAATATTACCGTTATCAGTACGGTGATGCGCATATCGACGAGCTGACCGGTGAGCAGCTAGCTGTGGACAATGTCATTTTCCAGTATTGTCACGGAGAATTCCGGGATGATCATGGATATATGTCTTTCATGTGCCATGGCGGCTGGGAAGAAGGCGTTGAATACGGCGACGAGTACAAGGTGCAGGTATTTACCAACGGAAAAATGATCGAAGGTACTTGGTCCCGGTACGCCGATACTGACCCAGCCCTGTACGTGGATAAGAATGGCGATCCGATTCGTCTGAACCGTGGAAAGACTTGGGTCTGCCTGATTTGGGTGGAAAAACAAGACACTGTTGTGATCGAGTGAGTTAAGGCTCCTTTTTTCGGAGGCAAATTTACCAATGAGAATTAAGAGGTGCTTAACATGAAGCAGATATGGAACAGCTTTCGCCTGGCGTTTTCCATGTATTCGGTTTTCCCGGCGCGTCAGGTGGAGAAGAATAAGGATAATATGCGGTATATTCTGATCTTTGTTCCGCTGATCGGACTGATCATCGGTTTCCTGATCCGGGAGTGGATGGTCATCCGGCCGTATCTGATTAACTATGACCTTCTGGGTGCTGTTGTCTGTGTTATGGTGCCGACCCTATTGTCGGGGGCCGCATATCTGGACGGTTTTTTCCGGACTGTGGACGCGCTCTGTTCCCATCAGCCCCGGGAGGGAAAGTTGGAGATTTTGAGGGATTCCCACAGCGGTTATTTCGCTATCATCATCTGTGTTTGCTATTTTTTCATTATTGTGGGGATTTGGAGTGAGGTTCCACTGGACAGTTGGCCTGTTTTGGCCTATGGCTTCGTGCTTTCCCGAGCGCTGTACGGTCTTTCTATCGTGACCTTTAAGCATACCCAGGAGAGCAAATGTTCTCTGTATCTCGGTTCCCGTCGCGATCAGACGATCGTGGTGCTTTTCATGGTTTTTTATATTGTGCTTTCTGTGTATTCCATGATCCAAATCGATCTGCAGATGGCAATCTTTTGTCTGGCAGGTGCGCTGCTGGCGTTTTTGTATTACTGTTATGTGGCGTTTCATCATTTCGGTGGAATCACAGAGGACATCGCCAGTTTTTTCGTACAGGTGTGCGAGATCATGATGCCGTTTGTGGTTTTGTTGGCGAATCTGCTTTCCGGTATTGATATCATGAGCATCAAATATTGAACCTGAAGAAGAAAGTGTACGCTGAAGGCGTATGAATGGCATACAGGATGCGGCAGAAGACGGAGGACATGTTTCGGAAAAGATTTCCGGAGCATGTCTTTTTTGATTTCACAATTCCGCCATGTGTATCACAGTTTTTTCACAAAAAGAACAAAAAAAGCACAAAGGTTTTCGGTATGGTATAAGCATAGCAGGAGGAAAGGGAGACAAAGGCGGAAAGTCCCATGAAGGCGGCTGCCAGCGCAGAGGCCGGATGCTTTTGGAGCTCCTGCGGAATTTAAAGAAAATGAGATTGGGCCGGAGGGCCCGCGAAAAATAAGGAGGCTATACCATGTATCAGGAAAATGAACAACAAAATGGGTATCAGAATCAGAACGGACAACCGTATTATTATCAAAACGAACAACAAGGCACCTATCAGAGCCAGAACGGACAGCAGGGCGTTTACCAGAGCAGGAGCGTGCAACAGGATTCGCACCGGGGAAAGAAAGGCAAGCGCGGCGGACACGGCATCGGCAAAAAGGTGCTGGGCCTGACGCTGAGCGCGCTGCTCTTCGGCACGGTGGCGGCGGGCGCCTTCGTGGGCGTCAGCTACGGAGCCGGGAAGCTGCTTCCGGCAGGAACTTCAGAGAGCCAGGAGGTCCAGGGAACGGAAAATAACGGAGCAGGAACGAATGCCGCACAGGATGCCAATACCGTGAACGCGGCGGCGAACGGACAGAATGCTTCCGGCAGCGTGGCGCTTTCCACGGTTTCGGATGACGGAAAGGATAACAGCCAGTCGCTGGATGTCAGCGATGTGGCGGCGGGCGTGATGCCTTCCATGGTGTCCATCACCAATGTTTCCGTGCAGGAGGTGCAGAGCTACCTGAGCCTGTTCGGCATGGGGCAGCCGCTGGAGCGTGAGGTGGAAAGCACCGGTTCCGGCATCATCATCGGTCAGAACGACAGCGAGCTGCTGATCGTGACCAACAATCATGTGGTAGAAGGCGCGCAGACCCTTTCGGTCTGCTTCGTGGAAAACAGCGTGGTGTCCGCGGTGGTCAAGGGCACGGACCCGGACAACGATCTGGCCGTGGTCGCGGTGAAGCTGGAGGATATTTCCAAGGATACCATGTCTCAAATCAAGATCGCGCAGATCGGCAATTCGGATGAGCTGATCGTCGGACAGCAGGTGGTGGCCATCGGGAACGCTCTGGGCTACGGACAGTCCGTTACCACAGGCATCATCAGCGCGCTGAACCGTCAGATCGATTCCACGGATGCGG
>CANQTI010000179.1 GCA_947626725.1 uncultured Eisenbergiella sp. | reverse complement strand
CGTTTTCCCTTTGGAAAAGCTTTTCAGATCCGCCCTGACCCGTTCGCTCAGCTTCTTCCACTGTTCTTCCGAAAGCAAAAGTTCCTGGTTTTTCTGCCGTTTCCACAATTCGTGGGAATCCCGTCCGAAAAGACGCTGCAGCCGCCGTTCCTCCCCCTGCGCGATTGGATTCCTGCGAAAATACCGGTAAACCCGTTCCGCCGTCAGCGCACCGGCCTGGCCGGAAAGCACCTCCAGAAAAGCTCTGGCCTCGTCGTCCGTCTCCAATCCCGCAAAGGACAGCCGCATTTCCAGAATCGTATTCTCCACGGCAATATCCGCGGACAGGTCCCAAAGCGGCCCATCCACCTTATCGTACCGAAAGCTGTGGTAAAAAATACAATGCAGCAGCGTATGCAGATACAGCCTCGCCCCGAAATCCGGCTCCTCCCGGCACTGCTGCAGAAGGAGCAGCGGATCGTAATACAGCGCGGAAGCATCCGCGGACGCCCCCAACGCTCCCGGCCGTTCCACGGGACGCAGCCTGGACAGCGCCGCATCCAGAAAACGCAGATGGATCAATATGCAGTCTCTCGCCAGTTCCAGGATCCGGGCCGCCAGGCGGGACCGTTCCTGCTGTTGCTCCCTGTTGTACAAAGCTTTCCTTCCTCCGGGTCGTGCGTTTTTCAGGCGGCCTTCGGACATGGTGCCTCCGGCGGATTTCATGCGCCCAGCGGCGCAGTAAAATAGCCCTGCGGCTATTTTGCCTTGTCAGCAGAGAAGCAAACTACCGCGAAGCGGACATTTGCTTCCACCCGACATGGCAACGAAGGAACCTTTGGTTCCTGAGTAAATAGCTGCTTGCAGCTATTTTACCACAGAAACGAAAAAAAGGACAGACGCTTTTATCTGTCCTTTTCCTTTTGCTTTTATCTGTCCTTTTCCTTTTATCTGTCCTTTTCCTTTTGCTCTTATCTGCGCTTCCATTCCTGTTCCCAGGCACAAATCCTGTGAACAGAAATCCGCTCCCATAAGCGGATACCGCTGGCTGCCGCTGTCCGCCTACTCTGTCCGGTCCGCGGCCCCAACGCCCTGTCCCACAGCCCGTCCCACACTGACCAACTCCCGCGACACAGCGTAGAGCACCAGAAATGTCATATACTGCCGTTCTTTTTACCCGTCCTGCATCGCATCCATCAGGCGCAGCATCTCTCCCCGGGACAGACGCATGGTCTCACAGGCCGACAATGGGAGCCCCGCAATATCCATCACCTGATAAAGCCGCTCGAGCCATTCGCTTCCCAGACGTCCCTTTTCACGGATATAAGCTGGATGCTGCGGATTGATGAAATGGGCCGAAAGCCATTCCAGGCGCTCCTCCTCCTGTACCGCGTCCTCCATCCGCGCGCCCGCGGCCCGTTCCGGCGCCTCCAGGCAGCGCGCAGTAAAGGCCCGCAGCTTCTGCAGCTGCGGCCAAAGCTGATCCCGATCATAGACTTCCCGATCCTGTAATGCAGCCATCAGCAGGAGCACGCCGGACATCGCGCTGCCCATACAGCCGTTGTCTCCCCATGGCGCATGCAGTTCATTCCAAACTGCTGCGTCCAGATATGGAATACTCTTTATCCTGTCTGCGGCATACCGCCAGGTTCCATTGAGCAGCCGCCTCACCTGATGAAAATTTCCAGGCGACGGGTCTTCCTCTGCCCGTGACAAAATCCCTGCCGCAAAGATGGCATTGCGGCGTTCCTTCCAACCGAATTTTTCCAGGAATGCAGGATGGCGCCGCATCCAGGCCACACCCTGCCCGTACCACTTTTCGCGCAGCCGTCCGTCCGCGCCTTTCAGCCACCGACCGCCTCTTTCCTGATTGGCCGCGGCATAGACCACCGCAGGGACCAGATAGATTCTGCTTTCTTCCTCCCTGCGTTCCATGCAGGCGAGCTGACGCTGCTCCACCTCGGAAAGCTTTCTGCCTCCTCGGCGGTTGCGCATATATTCCAGCGTATACAAACTGTCTTTTTCTGAGCATATGAAATAGAAAACCTGTGATCCCTCAGACATCCCGCTCCACCTCCAAAAACTCCCCGTCCTGCATAATGCCGAAGCAATCCTTGTCATATCGATAACAGTACACCCGATTTGTCAGGATTTCCGCACAGCGGTTACAGTGTTTGTTGGTATCCCGCAGGCTGCTGCCAATCACATCCGGAGAGATCATACTGGCAGCGTGAATCTGCGCTTCATGAATGCTGGTGAACGCTATATAAAAATCTTCGCCGAAGCTTTCGGCGATCTGTCTGGCTACGCCGGGATAAAACAGTGCGATAGCACCGTTGATCTCCAGCGTATTCGTCAAAATATATCCCCGCATTCCTTTTTTTATATGGGTTTTTCCGTCCTGTACCATGAACTGGCCGTCCTCGTATTTTTTCTGATCCCAGGCCAACAGATCTTCCACACTGTACAGTCTGGGCGGATACAGGAAACTGGTATTGACCAGCGCTTCCTCAAGCACAGTTTTTTCGTCCTTGTCCCAGTTCTGCATTTGGCTCCTGTGCATTTTTGCGGTAAAATAGTCCCCTCCCGTATGAGCCATCACCGCGTAAAGCACCAGTGCGATGTCTCCAATCCGCGTAAACGGAACATCCTTCAGATCCCGCTTCACATGCTGGTAATTCAGCGGACGCAGAATCAAATCATTTTTTACTTTATCGTAACTGCTCTCTTTGGAAAGCGCTGTGCTCTCCTGCGCCTGCATCGCCGCCCGAAGGATCTCAAACAGCCGGGCAACCTCAGCCTCTTTCTCCTCCTTCGTACCTTCACTGATATTTTCCATCATTTCCTTGCTCTGTCTGAGCTTGGCGCAGCATTCTTTTTGCCCGCTTCGCAGGCGAAACAGAAAATGGTTCTGTTCGTATGTCACCCGGAATGGATAAGGAAAATCCCGGTTGATCCTCGATTGCAGATAGTTCCTGACCTGTTCGATCTTTTCCTCCTGCTTCACTGAAGTACCTCCTTATGATTTGATTTTTCCCCCGTTGGATACCTGTTGAATAACATGAATAAAAGAAATTTCAGAATATACTGGATATCGCATGCAGGAATAGAAACGGCTTTCCGGACCGTTTCCAATATTATAGCACAGCAGCAAAAAAAGTGAGTACCATATTCGGAAGGTATTTTTGCACAATCTGCTTTTCTTTTTATACAATCGTTTTCACGGCCGTCCTCATTCCCAGAGCTTCCGGAACGCATTCCAGGTTTTCTCCAGGCCAGCCTCCAGCGGCGTCCACACAAGACCCGTCTCCTCCGTGATCCTGCTGCCGTCATAATATTCCGTCTCCTCCTCAGTCAGCGGGAACGGCAGAAACGCCGCCGGATCCTGCGCCGCCTCCTGGAAAGGGAGCCTGCGCAGCTGCATCCGTCCCCCGGAGGCCCTGCAAAAGGCGTCCAGAAAGCCCTCGTAATCCACTGCCTCTCCCGCCAGGTTATATGCCCGTCCGAAGGCCCTCCGGTTCCCCGAAAGCGCCAGCGTCATGGCCGCTGCATCCTTCACATAGACCGGCTGAAAACGGCCGGGGACCCCCACCGGGCAAATAACTTTTTGCCCTTCACAGGTCAGGCGCACAAACTCCGATTCTCTGGTTGCATAGTTAAAGGGCCCATACAAAATGGCGGGGCGGATCAGGGTCGGACAGATTCCCCGACGCGAGCAGCACGCCTCCAGCTCCTTTTCCAAAAGGAGTTTCTGCCAGATGTATTCACCATTTTCTCCCCCGAAATGTCTTTCCTCCAGCGGCGCGTCCTCCGCCAGAGGCTTTCCGGTCCATTTCCGGTAGACGTCCGCCGTGCTGATCAGGATATACT
>CANQTI010000178.1 GCA_947626725.1 uncultured Eisenbergiella sp. | reverse complement strand
CATCTGCGCCAGAACTACCCCTATCAGTCCGATCTGAAAGAGGGCAGCGCGGTGACGGCCGGGCAGGTCATCGGCTACATGGGGCACACCGGCTACAGCGCGACGGAAAACGTGAACAATATCGAAACCGTGCATCTCCACTGGGGACTGGAACTGATCTTCGACGAATCCCAGAAGGATTCGGACAGCGAGATCTGGATCGACTGCTATCAGCTCAGCAGATTTCTGCGCAGACACCGCAGCCGCGCGGCAAAAGCAGCGGACTCAAAAGAATGGAAACGGGTGTTGGAAATCCGCGATCCGGCCGTGACGGCATACACCGAGGCCGGCAACCCCTGACATTAAAGAATGATCCTCCGGCCAGCGTTTAGGACGGATTGTTTTCCCCTTCCCGTCTGAGCTGATTTTCCCAGCTCTCATAGCCGCGCAGCCCTCGGCGATCAGGGATCTCATAGTGGTCTTTCAGCCAAGTCCCCAAATGTTTTGTATACTTGACGCTTCCTTGCTCGTTCAGATGGGCAAAATCCGCGAAATCAAGAGCATAGTCAATGCCGATTTCCCGATACCGCTCCACCGTATTATAATTGAGAAACAAAAGACCTCTTTCCGCAGCGATCCTCTCAATATAGCGATATACCTCCATATCCTCCTCCTCAGGCAAATATGGTGCACTAACCAACGCAAGGGCAATTCCTTTCTTCTGTGTCAGCTCCACGATCTTGTCAAAATAGAGCTGCGATTTTTCTGTCATCTCCCGCTCATCTGTCACATAACTGTAATCGTATTCCGTCAGCCCCACATTGCTCACCAACGGTGTATATCCCTTCCAGCATGACTGTTTGGAACGGTTCCAGGGAAAATTTCCCAAATCCTCCGCTTCCAGCCTGTCATATCGGGTATGATACCTGGGAAAGCCGAGAAGCAGTTCTACCCGGTCCGTCTCCGTACTGGCAAGAATCGCCTGGTATTTATTGAAGGAAAACCGCATCCCCGCCAAATTCTCATCGAGCCATTTCGGCTGATAATCCTCATAAAACCGGGAAGGGCAATACATATCCAGCACCACAAGCTTCGGAGCCTGCGTTTTCAGCGCCTCCTTCAGCCCATAATAGCTGTTCCAAAGCGGCTGTTCCGCGCTCGCGTACAGATAGGCCGCTATCCCATATTCCTCCCAAAGCACCTCCGTATTGACATTGCAGTTCACATGACTGCTGCCCAAAAACAATACGTCGATCTTATGATCCGGCTGGTAATACAAATATCGCATCTGGTCCACGCCGTGAAGTGATTTGACACAGAGAATATCGTTTGCCGCCAACAACACCGCCGCCGCCAGACAGACAAACAGACAAAATCGGAGCCCTTTCCGTCCCATATCCGTTTCCTCCCCTAAAAGCCCAGGTAAATGAACCGCGACGCATCATAACCGGAGCCATATTCGCCAACCACGAAGACCGCCAACAGCAGCGCCAGGCAAATTCCAAAACGCACCGGAACAGGCGCAGCGAAGATCCATACCGGCGCTTCCTTCTTTTGGTGCTCCGAGATCAGATCCAGCAGGAACACGAACAGGGCAGCCCCCGCCGCGACGCAAAATTCCACTTGATTCAATCCCATGGCAAACAGCAGCTCCCGGGCAATCAGAAAGCCCTGCCATCTGGTGAACAGATTGACGTAACAGGTCTTCGCCATTTCCAGCGTATCGCTCCGAAAGAGAATCCACAGCAGGCTCACCGCAGCGAACGTGAACAGCCGGTACAGAAAACGCCCAAAAGCGCCGACCCATCTGCCGAAAACTCTTTCTGTCCGGAAATTTACCGTCGCCAGCCGCCATCCCCGTCTGGTCAAATCTTCCAGGACCTGGCAAAACCCGTGCAGAAGTCCCCAGACCAGAAAAGTCGGCGCTCCGCCGTGCCATAATCCGCTCACGGCAAATACCAGCAGCAGATTGAGGGCTTTCCTCAGGACCCCTTTCCGGCTGCCCCCCAGCGGAATATAAATATAATCCCGCAGCCAGCCGCTCAAGGAAATATGCCACCGTCTCCAGAAATCGGAAAATCCCGCAGCAAGATAAGGCTGCCGGAAATTCCGTGTCAGTTCAAATCCGAGAACCTGTGCCGTCCCCACGGCGATCAGGGAATAACCGGCGAAATCACAGTACAACTGCACGGAATAGAACAAGACAGCCATCAGCATGGTAAAACTGTTTCCGTCCGCATACATCCCATAAAGCAGGTCCACCAGAACAGCCGCCCGATCCGCGATCACCAATTTCATGAAAAAGCCCAGAAGAATTGCGATCAACCCCTGCATCATGCGGTCATAGTCCCACAGCGCGCGCCGCGAAAGCTTCGCATTCCGGTCGAGCTGTGCAAAAAAGTGCTCCGCCCGCTCAATGGGGCCGCTGGCGAGATTGGGAAAAAAGGAAAGAAAGACAGCAAAACGCAGCAGACTCCTCTGCGGTTTACACTTTTCCCGATATACATCCGCCAGATATCCCACCGCCTCTAGTGTATAGAACGAAATTCCCAGCGGCGCCGCCCAGCCAAAGGCTCCCGCCGCGTCCAAATGCACCACCCGCAGCCTGCCGCCGTAAAAATCGTTGATCAGTTCCTCCCAGACCTGCAGATAACGAAACAGCGCCAATAAAACAAGCTGGAACAGCAGACAGCCAACCAACAGACACCGGCGCATTCCGCCTCCGATGCGTTCCAGCAAAAGACCGGTTCCCCAGGTTATAAAAACGGACAGGCCAAGCCAGGCAGACGCCTTCCAGTCCGCAAAGCAGAAAAAAAACAGATTTGCCAGGAGCAAAACCCCCGTCCGCAATCTGGCCGGCACCGCATAATAAACAGCAGCAACAGCCAGCAGAAATACCGGAAATACATAAGACTGAAATGCCATACCGTTCCTTTTCCTTCCGCTCCCTAAAAACCGTCCGGAAAGCGGTTACGCTTCCCGGACGGTTCCCTTCAAAAGGACCGCCGCGCATGACGCGGCATCCTGTGCCTTCATGAAATTATCTGCGGCCCGCAAACGCAGCCGCCCATATTTCTGGGCCTGCCATCAATATTCCGGCTCGATCAGTCCATAAGTGTTTCCTTTTCTCTTATAAACCACATTGACCTGATCCGTTTCCGCATTGCAGAATACGAAGAAATTATGACCCAAAAGCTCCATCTGCACGCAAGCGTCTTCAGGATACATGGGCTTGATATCGAAACGTTTGGTACGGACGATCTTCACTTCCTCGTCCTCCTCAAAATCGTTCTCCAAATAGTCCGGCTGGAAACTGGCGCTGGCCTGCTGCTGAGCGATCAGCTTTTTCTTGTATTTTTTGAGCTGCCTCTCAATGATCTCTTCCACTAGATCAATAGAAACATACATATCATTGCTCGTCTGCTCGGAGCGAATGATATTCCCCTTCACCGGAACAGTCACTTCGATCTTCTGTCTTTCCTTTTCCACACTCAGTGTCACATAGACCTCCGTGCCGGCTGAAAAATACCGTTCCAGCTTGCCGATCTTGGTCTCCACCGCCCTACGCAGCCCCTCTGTGATCTCAACGTTTTTTCCGCTGATAATAATCCTCATACCCTCATCATCCCTTCTGTCGAAATTAGCCGGCCCCCTGCTGCCGCATATTTCCCGGCACTCGGAAGCAAAACAGGTCCCGCCTCGTTCTGATTCGCTCCTGTCCTGCCGGACATGGAGCCTCCGGCGGATTTTATGCGCCTGGCGGCGCAGTATAATGACCTTACGGTCATTAACCATGTCCTGCCGGACATGGAGCCTCCGGCGGATTTTATGCGCCTGGCGGCGCGGTATAATGACCTTACGGTCATTATACCAT
>CANQTI010000177.1 GCA_947626725.1 uncultured Eisenbergiella sp. | reverse complement strand
TGCTCGCCCTCTCCCTCGAAAGCCTCGAAGCCGAACATTTCAGCCACCATTTTCTCCCTGTCATAAAAATTCCCCGGAACGCCCAGATAATAGTCATAACCGTTTCTGCCCGGCAGCTTCCCCAGGATCAGGTGCTGGTAATTGTAATATCCGTGCAGCAGAAAGCTGTTGTGCACCATCTTCTGAAAGTCCTGCCGCAGCACCACAAAGTCCCTGGGGGCAATGGACAGATATTCCCTTCCGTCCCCGAAAGGGTGAATCGTCGGATACATATGGCAAAGCTGCGTCCACTTGTCCCCATAACAGACCGGTTCCTCCCGATCCGGCGCAGGGAGACCGCTCTCCGGCATGGCCTCCGCCGCCGTGGAAGTCGCTATTGACCTCTTCTGATTCTCCGGTTCTTCCGCCGCAGACGTTATTTCCAATGGCTTCGGTTCCGCTATCACAGAACCCTCCGCCGCCCGCCTCCAATCCGCCGACTCTTCTGCCGCAGGTGTTGTTTCCAACCGTTCCGGTTCCACCGCCGCAGAGCCTTCCGCCGACCGTTTCCGCTCCTCTGTCCCTTCCGCCGGAGGCGCCGGTTCCAACCGCTCCGGTTCCGCCGCAGGGACCTCCGATTCCGCTTCCACCACCAATGCCAGCGGCGTATCCCATGCCGTCTGTATCAGCCGCTGCCCGGGGAGCTGCAGACAAACGCCGCTCACATCCTTTCGGCACACACTGGCCGGCAAAGGCATATTCAGCCGCCAGATCATACAGCATCCGCCCGTCCCCTTCTCCAACGGGACACGCCCCACCAGACCGCCCGTATCGGCCTTCAGCTCAAACAGCCCTGAAACCTCCTCCGGCACGTGCTTCACCCGCACCTCGAGCCGGAGCGTCCCATCACGCTCCTCCAGCCGCATAAAACCGGCATTTCTGACCTTTATCCCGCTTTCCAGATAATCCAGATACGCTGTTTTCTTATAATATCCCGCCATGCCTGTCCCTCCTACATTTCCATTTTATTCGGGACAGACCGCCGGTATGAACCCAACACCGCAATTCGGCTTCCAAAGCGCCGAAACGCATACGGGCGCCATCAAAAAAAGGGGGAGCCCCGCTCCCCCACAGCTTTTCATGATGTGCGCCGCGCATCCGATTCAATAATCGATGGAATCCAGATACTTCATGTAATTGACCACCATCATGGCGATCTTGAAGGTCAGAGCGTCGTCAAAGGTGCGGATATCCAGCCCGGTGGCCTTCTGCAGCTTCTCGATCCGGTACACCAGCGTATTGCGATGGATGAAAAGCTGGCGGCTGGTCTCGGAAACGTTGAGATTGTTTTCAAAAAACTTATTGATCGTCGTCAGCGTCTCGTCATCGATGTCGTACACCTGATTTCCGTCAAAAATTTCCTCGATAAAGATCCGGCAAAGGTTGACCGGAAGCTGATAGATCAGGCGGCCGATGCCCAGCGTGGCATAGGCGATCACGCTCTTCTCCGCGTAGAAAATCCGGCCTACGTCCATGGCCATAGTGGCTTCCTTATACGACTTGGAAACCTCGCGCAGCTCGCGGACCACAGTGCCGTATGAAACATGAACATTCATCATCGCCTCGCTGCTCATCATATCCACGATCATGTGCGCGGTCTGCTCCAAAGCGGCCGGGGACTCGTCCCGCTCCACCGATTTGATCAGAATGATGTTCTTTTCGTCCACAGCGGTGATGAAATCGCCGTTCTGGTTGGAGAAAAGACCCTTAAGCATCTCCATCGCGCTGTTGTCCTTTTCCAGCTTCGTCTCGATGAGATAGACGATGCGAGGGCTTTCCACCTCGATATGCAGCTTCTGCGCACGATTGTAAATATCCACCAGCAACAGGTTATCCAGGATCAGATTCTGGAAGAAGTTATTCCGATCAAAACGCTCCTTATAGGCGATGATCAGGTTCTGAATCTGGCTCACTGCGATTTTCGCCACCATATAAGCATCGTCGTTCTGGCTGTGAGCTGCCAGCACATACGCGACCTCTCCGTCATCCAGAATCTTCAGAAAATGATACCCGCTGACCACCTGACTGTCCGCAGGCGATACGGCAAAGCCCACAACAATGTCCCGGGAAAGCGTCATATCGTCCGCGGTGGCCGCGATCTTGCCTCCGTCCTGATCATAAACATAAATATCCACCTTCGTGATGGCCCGCAGCTCATCAATACTCGTCTGAATGATCTGATTTGATATCATTTGCTCGCCCTCGCATTCCTGAAATTTCAGCAAAACAAACCGTTTCTGCTTTTATAATAAAACACGCCCTGTCAATATGCAAGATTTTTTTCATATCCCATGCGCAAAAAAGGCGGCTTCCGCCCTGCAGAAACAGCAAAAGCCCGACCGCGCTTCGACGGCCGGGCCCATTGCACTGTATGAAATTCCGTATCTTTATCTCTGGACTCTCGCGCCTGCGCCGCCCATAATAGCCTCTACTTCCTTCTTGCTGGCCATCGTGGTGTCGCCAGGTGTAGTCATCGCCAGCGCGCCGTGCGCCGCGCCGTAATTCACAGCGATCTCCGCGTCGCCCGTGGTCATCAGGCCGTAGATCAGACCGGACGCAAAGGAATCTCCGCCGCCCACACGGTCCAGGATCTCCAGTCCCTTATAATCCTTGGCCTTGTAAATCTCTCCGCCGGCCCAGCAGAGTGCGCTCCAGTCATTGACAGTAGCGGTCTTCACCTCACGCAGCGTGGTCGCGACGGCCTTGAAATTGGGATATGTCTTGACCGCCTCGTTGATCATTTTCTTATAGCCCTCGATATTGAGCTGCTTGAGGTTCGCGTCGTTGCCTTCAATGGCAAAGCCCAGACAAGCCGTGAAATCCTCCTCATTACCGATCATGACATCCACATATTTCGCGATCTCCTTGTTCACTTCCTGCGCTTTTTCAATACCGCCGATCGCGCTCCACATAGACGGACGGTAATTCAGATCGTAGGAAACAATGGTGCCGTACTTCTTCGCGGTTTTGATCGCTGCCAGAACAGTCTCACAGGACTGCTCAGAAAGCGCGGCATAAATGCCGCCGGTATGCAGCCATCTGACGCCCAACGTACCGAAAATATAATCAAAATCGAAATCCTCCGGCGTTGCCTTGGAAATCGCCGTATTGGCCCGATCGGAACAGCCCACCGCACCGCGGATGCCGAAGCCCCGCTCCGTGAAGTTCAGGCCGTTTCTGCAGGTCCTGCCGATACCGTCCGTCTTCATCCATTTGATCAGAGAGGTGTCCACGCCGCCCTGCATGATGAAATCCTCCATCAGCATGCCTACTTCGTTGTCCGCGAAAGCAGTAATCACTGCGGTATTGAGCTTAAAGCACTTACGCAGACCGCGGATTACGTTATATTCTCCGCCGCCCTCCCAGGCGCGGAAGCTCCTTGCCGTGCGAATCCTGCCCTCGCCGGGATCCAAACGCAGCATTACTTCCCCCAGGGAAACCGCATCAAATTTGCATTCACTTGCGGGTCTCAATTTCAGATCCATTTCGTATCTTCCTCCTTATACATGAAATGCCGCTGCCCTTTTTCGGACAACCTTCCCATATTTTCATTATACAAAAAAAGGCAAACGCAATGCAACCAAAAATCAGGCAAATTCTGTCAGGATTATGGGCTTTTCGCTCACCTTTTCTATAACAATAAAAGAGGGAGGTGCTTTCGCATCTCCCTCCGGATGTACAAAGATTAGTTGGTAATGGTCTGCTCGGTCTCTTTATCGAATACATGGATCTTATCGATATCGAAGGTGAACTTGACGTTGTCGCCAGGTCTCGCGGTCGTACGAGGATCCACTCTCGCGGTGATCGGGAACTCGC
>CANQTI010000176.1 GCA_947626725.1 uncultured Eisenbergiella sp. | reverse complement strand
GGCAGCATTCCGGAGCTCGGGGACGACGATATCGTGGTGATCACCTGTCAGGTATCGAGTGCCGGGATCCGGGGCGTGAAGGTGGACGAGGTGCCGGAGCACTGTATGCTGCTGATCCGCCTGCTCAAGCACTATGAGCGGCTGGCGGTGAAGGCCATCCGCGAGCACGACGCGGAGATGGCCAGACAGGCGCTGATGCTGCACCCGCTGATCGGATCCTATTCCCTGGCGGGAGAGCTGCTGAAGCGCTACGACGCGGCGTACGGCGGGCTGTTAGGCTGAGCGGCGGGAGAACGGACGCCGCGCGGCGAGGCGGCTGCAGGAGAATGTGTCTGCCGCGGTGAGAGACGGAAGGAAAAAAGACGAATGCCGCGGAAACGGCGCGGCAGGCGCAGAACGGGGGAACAAGGACAGAATGGAGATCCGGATCGAGATATCCGATAAAAGGGAAAATCCGACAGAACGGGAAACGGTTTTGCACGGTGCAGGACAGGAAGCGCCCGCGTGCGGCGCAGAGTGTGCAGTGGGGCGCGAGATCCGCGCCCGGAGCCGGGAGGAGCTGTTCGCGGCCTGCCGCAGGGCGGGCCGGACGAGAGCAGGGAGCTGGCGGATCTTTTTGAATGCGGAGGCGGAATGCGGACAGTGCGCGCACGGCCCGGAGGCGGGCACGTCCCGGGCGGCGGCGCTTTTGCAGGAGGCGGGCGCGTCCCCGGCGGAGGAGCCGCTGCTGCAGGAGGCGGTGCGCTGTCTGTACGACGGCGCGTATCTGTTCCGGAAGGACTGCCTGAAGGAGCTGGCCGGACAGCCGGTCTTCGCGCACCGGGATGAGCTGGCGGACTGCGGAAGTGGGGTGTATACCTTTGTCCTGTCGGGACTTTCCGAAGAAGCGGCAGTCGCGGCGGCGGAACGCGGGAAGCTGCTGGGGACTTGCAAGGGCTATGCCCGTTCGCTGGGGAATCTGCCCAACAACTATCTGCACGCGCAGCAGATGACGGATTACGTCAGGGCTCTGACGGAGGCGCTGGGCGAGGGCGTATCCTGCCGGATCCTGGATCATGAGGAGCTGGAGCGCCTGGGCTGCGGCGCGCTGCTGGCCGTGAACCGGGGCCGGAAGGAGGAAGCGTTTCTGGTCACCTTGGAATACGCCGGCGGGAAACAGACGGACCGAAAGCTGGCATTAGTGGGAAAAGGACTGCTGTTCGATTCCGGGGGCTACCATCTGAAATCTATATCGGGAATGAACGGTATGAAATACGATATGTGCGGCGCCGCGGGCGTGCTGGAGGCCTTCGAGTTTTTGGTCCGCACCCGGACGCCGGTGAACCTGATGGCGGTGCTGGCGCTGGGGGAGAACCTGATCGGGCCGGAAGCGGTGAAGATGGGAGATGTGGTCACCACGCTGTCCGGAAAGACGGTGGAGGTCTACAATACCGATGCGGAAGGGCGCCTGGCCCTCTGCGACGCGCTGACCTGGGCACAGCGGTGCGGCGCATCACAGATTATAGATCTGGCGACTTTGACCTATTCCGCGCAGGCCGCGTTGGGTGACGAAACGGGTGCGCTTTTCGGCAATCGGGACGAGCTTTGCCGGGATATACAGAAAGCGGCGGAAGCGGCGGATGAAGCGATCTGGCGGCTGCCGACGGGAGAGCGCTACCATCGCCTGCTGGAATGGAGCATCTGTGCGGATTTTGCCAATTATGCGCCGGATAAAGGCGCGGGAGCCAGTGTGGCGGCCTGCTTCCTGGAGAATTTTATCGAATCGGAGACCGGGTGGCTGCATCTGGATATTGTGGGACCTTCCGTGATCCGTTCTGCTACAGAAGAAATGGCAGAAGGGGCCAGTGGGTTCGGTATCGCGTCCATTGCCGCATATGTGCAGTCTATGGTACGTTCCAAAAAAACTGTCTGAAAAAGTATCTTTTGCCCTTCTTTTCGGGATATACAGATAACGGTCAAATATGGTGTTATTTAAAATACTGGAAAGGAGTTTTTATGATGGCAGACAAAGCGGAAGAGAATAGAATTGGACGGAATATTAGAAAATACTGTGCCCAGCAGCAGCTTTCCTATTATGCACTGGCTCGAAACGCCGGTCTTCCCTTGACCACGGTTTTGCATATTGTAGACGGTTCTTCCAGAAATCCGGGTGTATATACGCTGGTGAAGATCTGCGGACAGCTGGGTGTTTCCCTGGCGGATATTCTGCGGGAAGAGTGAAGAAAACCCGTTCCGTACATTTTTTCGCGGAAATGAGAATAAGATGAAGAAAGAGTGCTGACGGTAGGTTTTCATGGCGAACGTACTGGCACATATCTCTGGCATCATCATCCCGGCGCTGATTTTCTATATCGTGGCCTATGGGCTGGTGAATGGGAGCAGCGTCTATGAAGATTTCATCCGCGGGGCCGCGGACGGCCTCCGTACAGTCCTCCAGATCATGCCCACGCTGATCGGCCTGATGATGGCGGTAGGTATTCTGCGCGCCTCCGGATTTCTGGGGCTTCTGGGGCGGTTGGCGGGAAAAGCGACGGAAGCCGTGGGACTTCCTGCTGATCTGGTGCCGCTCATTTTTATTAAGCTATTTTCCTCTTCGGCGGCCACCGGGCTGGTGTTGGATATTTTTAAAACCTATGGAACGGATTCCCGGATGGGGCTGATCACCTCGATCATGATGAGCTGTACGGAAACCTGCTTTTATACCATGTCCGTCTATTTCCTGGCGGCAAAGGTGACGAAGACCCGCTACACGCTGGCCGGCGCGCTGTTTGCGACGGCGGCAGGCATCGCCATGAGCATTCTGCTGGCGGGGATCATGGCGTGAAATGGCAGGACAGATGGAAGAGACGAGTCCGTGCGGAGCCGCTCTTTTCAGCGGGAAATACTTTTGCGATAAGCCATCGGCGTCATCCCGGTGGTTTTTTTGAAGAGCTTGGAAAAATAATTGACGTCCGGGATCCCGCAGAGCTGCGCGACCGCCTGGATCTGAAGGTTCGTGGTGTTGAGCAGCAGGATGCCGTGTTCGATTCGCCTGCGGTTCACGTATTCCGTCAGGGAGACGCCGGTCTCCTTTTTGAACAGGGTGGAGAGATAGCTGGGGTTGATCTCCAGGAACGCCGCCTGCGCCTTCAGGCTCAGATCAGCGGTGAGGTCGGAGTCGATGCGGATCACTGCCTTGCGCACCGGCAGGGAAAAGTTTTTCATGGAGTGATTGTTCACCAGCAGACAGTAGGAGTGGATCATTTTGGGCAGAAGGCGGGAAACCGCTTCCACACTGGTGCACTGTTCGATCTGCATGGCGAAGCGGGAGGAATACTGATCGATGTAAAGCGGATGGACACCGCCCGCCTCGGCGGACTTACGGAACAGCGTGTTGCAGATGACTGCGTAGTTTTTGAGGTTGCGCAGCGGGCTTATGGACCGTTCCTGGAGATCCGCGGGAGCAAAGCTGGAAAAAATGGCCTCGGCCCTGTGGGTCTGTCCGTGGGAAATGGCCTGCAGGAGCCGGTTCTCCTTCTCGTAGCGTTCCTCCAGAGCGCGCATGTTCCGTACCGCATTTTCCGGCAGACGTCCGTCCGGCGCCGGAAGCTCCCGTTCTGTTTCGTAATTCAAGGGAATGTTTCCGCCTTTCGTAATATTTACAGACATTATCGTATAAATTTTAGGGAAAATCAAGAGGAAACTAAAAAAATGACGAAAAAAGAAGTTTTTTCGATTTCTTAAATATGAAAAATGTATTAAAATCAAAACAGGCCCTTTTATGAGGCAAACAATATGTTTTAAAACGGCCGCGTATCAATAAAAAAAGGAGGTCTGAAAAATGGCAGACAACAAAACCCAAACGAAACCGTTCGGTTTCGGAGACAAGCTGGGCTAC
>CANQTI010000175.1 GCA_947626725.1 uncultured Eisenbergiella sp. | reverse complement strand
TGGTGTCCGATCCATCCTTTGTGAAAGGTTTCGCCGGGCAGCGGAAAACGGTCGGGATGGACAAAGCCGGGAAGGGCATTTTGGCGGAAATATCCGTCCGCGGCGATGCAGGAGAGATATTCGTTCCCGGGATCTGCCCAGGGATCGTCCTGCGCGCTGGCCACATACACCCGGTGCGGCGCGTTGGCTGCCAGCAGAAAATGCTGGTCGAAGGGCAGGTCCTCCTCGCCGGCGTCAGATGCGGCGAACCGTGCGCAGAACCACCAGGGGAAGGCCTGCCGGATCCGCTGCAGGGTCTCACAGCGGTTTCCCCGAAACAGCGCCGCGCCGGAAGTCCCGGAATCGTTGGCGAACACGCAGTGAAACCGTTCATCCAGCGCGCCTGCCAGCAGGACGGTCTTGCCCAGACGGGAGTGCCCGACCAGGGAGAGGCGGGCGGGGTCCATGAAAGGAAGCGTCAGGGCGTAGTCGGCCGCGCGGCTGGCGGCCCAGGCCCACAGGCCCAGCTTCCCGCACTGCCGGCCTTCGGTCCTGCCCTTCGGGAAGATCAGACCGGCCAGACCGGCGGAAAAATCTCCGTCGTCCGAGGTGATATCCGTGTAGCAGAAATACAGGAGTCCGTATCCGCGGCCGACAATTTCCTGCAGGGGTAGCGTGTCGGGGAGCGCGGCCCCGAAGCCGATCAGGAGAAAGCAGGGAACCGGCTGTTCGATCTTTGCGGGAAAAACGGAGATGACGGGGAAGGAAAAGTCTCCGTTCGCCATGCGGCAGGTCAGCCGTATGTGTTTCAGGACCGCTTCGCCGCCGCAAAACTCCGCCTCCGCGCTGACTGCATCCGTCCTGATTTCCTCTCCGTGCACGGAGAGCGGCGGCTCGGGCGGAAAGCCGTATTCCTGTCTCAGCAGCAGTTCCAAAAGCTCCGGTTTTGACATCCCATCGGGCATCGGAAGCCCTTTCGGCAGTTTCAGTTCCATACTCGCTCCTTTCTGATGACCGCATGGATGGAATATCACGAAATATCGTCCAGTATCATCCTGACGGTCTCTTCCTGCGACAGATCCTCACGGATTGTCTTCTCCTTTATATATCCGATATAGTCCTTTTCGTTCCACCATCTGCGCATATCCGCTTCGCCGAAGGCAAATCGTCTTTCCTTCGCGGCATGCCGTTTCAAGGTCTCCTCGAAGGGCAGATCATAATAATAGGCGTAAATCTCTTCCCCAAACAGTTCGACGGCGTCCCGGAACAGGGACGCGTACCATTTCGCATTCAGGATCCCTTCTAAAATGACGGTTTCACAATGTTCGTATCCATAGTGCAGCAGGGTAATGAGAAGCGGCAGAGCGGCTGTGTCGTATCCGTCGTGGGCCCACAGCATTTCTCTGCGGACTGTGTCCTGCGGGATCAGGAGCGTGTTCCGCCCGATCTCTTTCTGCAGGCTTCTGGCGACAGTGGATTTGCCGCTGCCGGAATTCCCTCTGATCATAATCAGCTTACCCATGTGCGTTCTCCGTTTTCCGTGAAATACCGGTTTTCATCCGCTGTATCCGGCAGGGATTTCGAAGAGAATACAGGGACCGGTTTCCTTGTACTGAGTATAGCAAAAAGCGGTGAAGGTTTCAACCGGGTCGGGGATTCGTGATTGTAAATGCGCCGGAATCATGCTATCATGGGCGCAGACGGGAATTATTCCTGCCCGCGGGAAAACATTTCCGATGGATGGCAGTGAGCTCATCTGACGCTTTTGGGGAAGCGGACCCTTACGGTCCGTGAGGAAATTTTCCCGGCGGATCGGATTCGGAAGGAGGTGCAGACCGGATGGACAGTGAGACCGCTGAGCTGCGATTACAAAAAGGAAGGCCGGAGAGCGGCGAAGGACGTCTGTCGAAGGAGCTGCGGGTCTATGACCTGCTGGACAGGCTGGAGATCGGATATGAACGGGTCGATCACGCACCGGCGACGACCATGGAGGTCTGTCGGAAGATCGATGAGGTCCTGGGCGCGACCATCTGCAAAAATCTGTTTCTCTGCAACCGGCAGAAGACACAGTATTATCTGCTGATGATTCCGGACTGGAAGAAGTTCAAAACGAAGGAACTGTCCGCGCAGATCGGAAGCGCGCGTCTGTCCTTCGCGGACGCGGAGGCGATGGAGCGGTATCTGGATATCACGCCCGGTTCGGTCAGCGTAATGGGCCTGATGAACGATACTGAAGGACAGGTCCGCCTGCTGGTGGATGAGGATGTGCTGAAGGGAGCGTATCTGGGCTGTCATCCCTGTGTCAACACGTCCAGCCTCCGGCTGCGGACACAGGACGTCTTCGCGCGTTTTGTGCCCTATACCGGACATGACGTCACGACGGTGCATCTGACGGGAGAGGATTGATATGACGGAAGAATATAATGGCATCACCGGGCAGGATGGCGGCATCATCATGCAGGAAACAGAGGCGGCGCAGACAGGCGCGGATCGTGAGACGATGGGGCTGCTTTCAGGGGAATGTCCGTATCAGGCTGCGGCCTATGTGCGTCCGGGGACGCTGCCGGACCGAAAGAGTCTGCATCTGGCGCTGCGAAAGAAAGACGGCGGCTGGAAATCCCTGAATTTCGGCATCGGCGTCCTGTTTGCGGAGGCGGATTATGCGGGCACGCATCCGGCGGGGGTGACCCGGGTGCTGGAGGATCCTGTTCTGTACCGGCGCGCGGACGGAAGGATCGGCGCGGCGGCGCACTGTTACGGAATCCGGCGGACGCAGAACGGCGCGTGGGAGCGGGCAGCGGGAATCGATGCGGGACCGCAGGAAAGCGGGAGCAAAACAGAAGAAAACGGAAATGAGATGGGCTTCTGGGTGACGGAAGATCTGATCGCCTGGCGGCCTGCGGAGCCGAAGGATGCAGCCCCGACAGCGGGGACATTCAAAGGGTCGGATGATGTGCCTCCGGCAGCGGGGACAGCCGATCCGTCCTGTCCGGCCCGCCGGACGCTTCTCATCGACGGCGAACAGGTTTCGGCCAGCGTTCTCTGTCTGACGGCAGAGGAGGCGGACGCGCTGGAGAGGAAGCTGGGAGAAGTGCGCAATGTTTCCGTGGATCCGGTGGAGGTGCATATTCCAGCGGGGGAGGTCCTGACGGATCTTCCGCCCATGAAGGCGCATTACAGCGACGGCTCCGCGGAGGAGATCCCCGTGGAATGGGACCGGGAAGCGCTGGCGGCGATCCCGTTTGACCGGGAGGGCGTCTATGAAGTCACCGGAAGGGCGATAGTAAAGGAATATGCCGCGCCGCTGATCGAGGGACTGGCGGACCCGGCGGTCCTGTATTGGAAAGGCCTGTACTGGCTGACGGGCACCAATGAACACACAGGAGGCAGGGACCTGTATCTGCGGTGCGCACAAACCCTGGAGGGGCTGGCGGATGCGGAGCCGCGGCTGATCTTCCGGGCGGCTGAGGCCGGAGATCACAGCGGCTGCAACTGGGCGCCGGAGCTGCATGTGATCGGCGGACGGCTCTGTTGTCTTTTCGCTTCCAGCCTGAACGGACAGTGGGACCATGTGCAGTCCCGGATCATGCGCTGCGGCGGGGACCCTCTGGAGCGGGAAAACTGGTCGGAGCCGGTGCGCATCCGAAAAGCGGACGGCTCCTGGCTGATGGAGGATGCGGACGGCATCACGCTGGACATGACGTATTTTGAGGCAGCAGGCAGGAGTTATTACTGCTGGGCGCAGCGTAAGATCCGAAGAGGGGGATCCGGCGGGCAGGAAGCCGAAGCCCAGATGATCGGAAGCTCCGACCTGATGATCGCGCCCGTGGACCCTTCCGCGCCGGAGCGGCTGGCCGGGGAAGCGGTGTGCCTTTGCAGGCCCGGATATGCCTGGGACCGGC
>CANQTI010000174.1 GCA_947626725.1 uncultured Eisenbergiella sp. | reverse complement strand
CAGTTCGCTCCGGTCATCCTGGAAAATGAGGACTTTTTCTGCGGCGTCCGTTTTTCCAGAGAGCGGCTCTTCCGGGGTTCTTATGCCATGTGCGATGCGCCGCAGGGACATGTGCAGACGACGGAGCCGGAAAACATATACGATTATGACGGTATGATTCACCCGGAATGGAAGGATGAAAAAAATACCGCAGACGCAGGTACCGGCACGGCAGAGGGAACGGAGGCCGAAGCGGCGGAGCGTGTGTCTGTCCGGGAAGAAGCGGAGATAGAGATTCAGTTTCAGACCGGAACGAAGAAAGTAAAACGACCGGGAAATGCGCGGCCGGAGAGCGGCGCGGGCTGGGAAGGGCCCGTTCCGGAAATCCCTGTGGTCTCTCATGAGATCGGGCAGTACGCCGTTTTCCCTGATTTCCGGGAGATCGACTGGTATACCGGCGTGCTGCGCGCGGAAAACCTGAAAATATTTCGGGAGCGCCTGGAGGAGGCGGGCCTGTCCCATATGGCGGAGGCCTTCTTTCGTGCGTCCGGTCGGCTGGCGGTGGACTGTTATCGGAGAGAACTGGAAACGGCCTTCCGCAGCAGGTCCCTGGCGGGATTTCAGCTCCTGGACCTTCAGGATTTTCCCGGACAGGGAACGGCCCTGGTAGGGATACTGAACGCATTTTTGGAGAACAAGGGGCTGATCTCGCCCGGAGAATGGAGGCGTTTCTGCGGCAGCAGGCTGCTTCTGCTGGCTTTTCCGAAGTATGTGTACGGAGCGGGTGAACGTTTCCGTTACCGTGTGCTGCTGTATAATGGGAACCCGGAACCGATGTCGGCCTCCGAACTGACCGTGCGGCTGGAGCGGTATGAGCGGGAGCGGGGAGAGGGAACGGAAGAACAGCTGGCGGAACAGACGGAAGAGAGATCGGAAAAAGGTTCGGAAAAAGGACTGAAAAGAGGTTCAGGAAAAGGGCCGGGATGCGGATCTGGAGAACGGCTGGAAGAACTTCTGGCAGAAAGAATACCGTTTCCGCCCCAGGGCCTGACCCGGCTGAAAACGCTGTATGAAGGGGAACTGTGTCTTCCTGCTTCGGAGCGCCCGGAAAAGCTGCGGGTTTCCATATCGCTGGAGAGAGGTTCTTCGCGCAGTCATGGCGCAGCGCGGGAAGAGAAGGCCCGAAACGGCGGCCGTGAAGCATCCTGGCAGGAAGATTCTCTGGGCAGCAGTTATGATATTTATCTGTTCCCGGAGACGGAATTGTCTGTCCCGGTGCTTGGGGAAAAGAGCTTTGTGCAGTCCGTCGGGGAAGCCGCACAGCCAGTCTTCGTAACGGGCGATTTCGCGCAGGCACGGGAAGCGCTTGCGCGCGGGGACCGCGTGCTGTACCTGGGCGGACGGCTGCGGGAGGAGAGGCGCATAGAGGCGGTCTACTGCACGGATTTCTGGAATTATCCCATGTTTTCATCCATTTCGGAGAGCATGGGGAAGAAGCTGCCGGTGGGGACCATGGGTTTATATATCGAAAAGGGACATCCCGCCCTGCGGCAGTTTCTCTCGGAGGAATATACGACGCCGCAGTGGTGGAGGATCCTGCAGGGCGCACAGCTTGCGGTGTTGGACGGGCTGAAGATAGAGCCTGTTGTCTGCATGATCGACAACTTTGCGCGAAACCACAGGCTGGGACTCCTTTATGAGGCACGGGTGGGAAAAGGCACCCTGTTAGCTTGTCAGGCACCTCTTTCCGGCGGGAGCGCGCAGGAGGCCTGGCTGTATCGGTCGCTGCTTTCCTATGCCTCCGCCCCGGAGTGGAGTCCGGAATGGGAGCTGACGGAGGAACAGCTCGCGGCGCTCTATGAATAAAGCCCCGGCGGGCTGTTCGTTCCTGCCGTAAAGCAGCAAAAGCGGGAAATAGAAATCCCGCCTGTTTATTGATCCGTTTTTCTCTTGCGCTTCGACTCTCTCTTAAATTATAATAAGGAGAGAGTCTGGGAGAGAGTTAAGGAGAGAGTAAAAATGGCAGACCGGTATTTCCTTTGAAGGGCGTGGATGCGGATGCGATAGATGGCGTCGAAAAAGACATTCTCAATAAATGCAATCTGATAGAGCCCCGGTATATTCCTGTGGTTGAGCCAGCGGTGGTTGACGGGAAAAATATTATTTTATTATGGGTTCCGGGCGGTGAAAACAGACCTTATAAATGTCCGGAAAAAGTTTACGCCGCAAAGAACAAAGAAAAAAGCGAGAAGTCGTATTATATCCGCAAGTCCTCCAATACGGTGAAAGCAAACTATCTGGAGGAACGGGAACTGATCGGATTGGCGAGGAACGTTCCTTTCGATGACAGGATCAATTATCATGCGGAGATCGCGGATATGAGATCGAGTCTGATCTCTGAATTCCTTCATACAGTAGAAAGTGAACTGTATGAAGGTTCTCTCAACAGAACGGTTGAAGAAGTGGCCACGGATATGAGACTGGTTGGCGGACCGACGGAATTGCGAAAGCCGATCAATGTGGGGCTGATGTTCTTTAACGAAAGACCGGACAATTTCTTCCCTTACAGCCGTATTGAAGTTGTGGACAAGCCAGACCCCACGGGAATAGGAATGAAAGAACGGGTTTTTACGGGCCCGCTTGACCGACAGCTGCGGGATGCTTTGGCTTATATACAAAATTATGTTATAGCGGAATATGTAACAAAAGTATCAGATCAGGCGGAGGCGGTCAGGATATTTAACTGGCCGTATCGTGCGGTGGAGGAGGCGCTCAGCAACGCTGTGTATCACCGTTCGTATCAAATACATGAACCGATCACGGTGACGATAACGCCGGAAAAAATGGAGATTTTGAGTCTTCCCGGTCCGGACCGTTCCATATCCGATGACGATCTGGAAAACAGAGTGCTCATTTCCAGCAGATACAGAAACAGGAGAATCGGAGATTTCTTAAAGGAACTCAAGATGGTGGAGGGCAGAAACACAGGTATTCCGCTGATCGTCAGCTCCATGAAAAACAACGGTTCTGATCTGCCGATATTTAAGACGGATGAAGAGAGAAGCTATTTTAGGGTGATACTTCCGATCCATCCGGTATTCCGGGATGAACAGGATCCGGAAAGGGAAATCACAGAACAAAGAAATTCTGTCCGCAGAAGCCGGGAGGAGATAAAAAAACTGGTGCTGGAGACCCTGGTGCAGAACGGCAGTCTGTCGATGGGGGAGATCGCGGTTCAGCTGGGATATGCCAAGATCAGCAATACACTGCGGAGTGTGATCAGAGAAATGATAGCTGACGGAGAAGTGAAATTTCTTTATCCGGATAAGCCTAACAGCAGATTGCAGAAAATATGCTTGGTCTGAATCCCGCGGACGGAGAAAAAACACTGACTGTTTGAAGAAAAAGGACGATATGGCCTAGGCCGTATCGTCCTTATAAATGGATCATACTTTTTCCTGGGCAGGAGCATCTTCTCCTGCCGTTTGATCCGCAGAGCGAACAGCCCGCCGGGGCCGTCATTTGGCTCAGAGCGTTATCGTCACTTCCGCGGCGCCATCCAGCCCGATCAGCGCATCCGCGCCGTCAGCCGCAAGCGTTCCGGCGGAAACGGAAGAAGCCTTTGCGTTGACCAGCCGAAGGGTGCAGGCATGGCCGCCCGTGACCGAGACGCGGAGCGTATCGCCGTCACGCCGGGCGGAGATGGCGATCTCGGGCCGGTTGTCCATGCCGTAGACCGTGCTCTCGGCCGTATGGCCGTCCTGCAGGGCGTAGAGCCGGATCTCCGCATTCTCCGCATAATCGTAATCCGGTCTGTCGTCCCGACCGCCCAGGACGACGACGGAGTTCTCCTTCACCAGCAGGGGGATGCTGAGATAGCCGTGTTTTTCCCGGATCCAGCGTCCGCCCTCTTT
>CANQTI010000173.1 GCA_947626725.1 uncultured Eisenbergiella sp. | reverse complement strand
TTATGAAGAAACTCGCTGCCTTGTTCACAGCTTCCGCGCAGGAGTTCAAAAAGGTCCGCACGATCTGCATGTGCGGGGTGTTTGCGGCTCTTGCGATCGTCCTGAGTTATGTCGCCAGCATTCAGATCAGCGAGCATCTGAAGATCGGCTTCTCGGGGCTGCCGAATGAATTTGTGGACTTCATGTTCGGTCCGGCGGTGGGCAGCGTCTTCGCGGCCGCGCTGGACATCCTGAAATTCCTGTTGAAGCCCACCGGTGGATGGATCCCGGGGCTGACGCTGAACGCGTTTCTGGCGGGACTGATCTACGGAGCCTTTCTGTACCGTAAGCCCATCAGCTTCTGGCGGATCCTGGCGGCCAAGCTGGCGGTGGGGCTGGTGATCAACGTGGTGCTGGGGACATACTGGTTGTCCGGCTATTACGGGTGGCCGTACTGGAGCAGGTTGCCGGATCGGATCTTGAGCAATGTGATCACCTGGCCCATGGACACCGTGCTGTTGTACGCGCTTCTGAAGGCGTTCGAGCGGGCGGGGCTGTTCCGGACGGCGGGAGCGGACAGGAAAAAGTGATAGAGAGGAACGGCGCGGCGCTTTTTGCGGATTTGCAAACGGCGCCGTGCTTTTTGTATGCGGCCGGGGCCCGGCGTTTTCAATTTCTTTATACATTTTTTTCCCATTTTTTATATATCCCTGTTGACGAATAATATTATATGCGATATACTATTGCCAGAAACAATATTATACAAGATATAATATTATAAACATGTATAACATGAAGCGGCGCTGGCCGCAGGGAAGGATGCTGCGGGAAGCATCCGCGGGGACAGGAAGGGGAAAAGGTGCACACATGATTTTCAATACGGGAGCGGCGCTGCTGGATGCGATCGTTCTGGCGGTGGTATCCAGAGAACCGGAAGGGACATACGGGTATAAGATCACGCAGGAGGTCAGACAGGTCATCGAGCTGTCGGAATCTACGCTCTACCCGGTGCTGCGCAGGCTGATGCGGGATGAATGCCTGGAGGTCTACGATGTGGAATGCGGCGGGCGCAACAGGCGCTATTACAAGATCACGCCGCGGGGGAGCGCGCAGCTGAAGCTGTACGAGGCGGAATGGATCCGGTATTCCGGAAAGATCACGGGGATGTTCGAGGGAGGTGTTGGCAGATGAACAGAATGAATTTCATGGACAGACTCGCGGCGCTGCTTTCCGATTTGCCGGAGGATGAGCGCAGGGAAGCGATCGAATACTATAATGATTATCTGAACGACGCCGGTGTGGAGAATGAAGGAGAAGTGCTGGCGGCGCTGGGGACGCCGGAGGAGCTGGCGGCATCCATCCGGGAGGGCCTGCAGGACGCGCAGGGACAGCAGGGAGTCTTTTCGGAGGAAGGTTTTCGGATCGGGAGCAGGACCCGCGGCAACGAGCTCGCCGCCAGGCCGGACGGTTCCGGACGGAGGAATGAAGAGGCCTGCAGGACGGCGGATCCGAAAGCGGCGGCCAGGCCGGAAAGCGGCACGACGGGGCCAGGGGAGCGGACAGAAGGCGCCGAAGCGAGAACCGTGACTGGGACCGTTTTTGACGGGGCGGAGGGAAAGCCCCGCGATGGGGAAGCGCAGCGCAGCGGCGCACAGGAAGCGCGCGGCGCGGACGGCGGGCGCTCACGGGATCTGAACGGACGGTATCGGGGAAACAAAGGCGGAAAGCACATGAGCGGCGGCATGATCGCGCTGTTCGTCGTCCTCGCCGTTTTCGCCCTTCCGGTCATCATCGCCGTAGGGATCGGGCTTTTGACCGCGCTGGTGGTGCTGGCGCTGGCGGCGATCTTCTTCACCATCGTGTTCCTGTTCGGCGGCGTGATCCTCATCTGTGCCGGACTGATCTGTCTGGCCGCTTCCGTGGCGAAGCTGACGGCCTTCCCGGCGGCGGCGCTGCTTTCCATGGGGATCAGCTTTCTGTGCATCGGGGGCGGCATCTTCCTGACGCTGGCCGTCGGCTGGGTGGTCACGAAACTGTTCCCGCCGCTTTTCCGGAAAGCGGCAGACGGCGTGCGGGCAGCGGTCCGCAGAAAATAGGGAGTGCCGGGCAAGGGATGCGTTTTGCCAAAAATTCCGCAGGGGCGGGAAACAGAACTGCTGTCATAAGACAGATGAAAGGGAAAAGAAAATAACCGATCTGAGAAGGGAGGCGGAATCATGAAGAAAAAAGTCAAGATCGCGGTCATTACGGGTGCCTGCTGTATAGCGCTGGGCGTGTCGCTGTCGGGGATCGGCGCGATGGCGGGGGGCCTTGAGGATCTGGATAAGATCGATACGGGAATAAACACGGTCAGGACATACAGCGTCAGCAGCGTGACGCGGACAGGCATATACGGTCTGCCGGGCATTGGGAACGTGCTTTGGACGCTGGACCGTCTGGACGATATGGACGACATTCTGGAAAACAGATGGGACAGGAAGGAAGACGAGCTGGAAGAAAAATGGGATGCCCTGGAAGAAAAATTGGACCGGAACGAAGATACGCGGGAAGAAAGATGGGACGCGCTGGAGGACCGTCTGGAGCGGGAATACGGCGATGAATGGGAAGACCATCTGGAGAGAAATACCGCGGCAGCCGCGGAAGGAAAGACCTACAGCGAAAAAGCGGAGAGCGGCCAGGAGATCTATACCGGGGATTTTGAGACGGACATCCCTTACAGCGGCTCTCTGAAAAAGCTGGATGTGGAAATGGGCCTTCATTATCTCCTGATCGAGGAGGGAGAGGAAAATACCGTGCATCTTACGGGGAAAAACGCTGATCAGATCCAGTGCTATGTGAAAAACGGTACGCTTCATCTGCAGGATGTGGGAAATGGGGCCGTTTTCCACGCTGCGGATGACCGCAGGATCACACTGACGGTCCCGGCGGGCATCGTCTGGGACAAGGCGGAGCTATGCATGAACCTGGCCTGCCTGGAGGTGCCGCAGCTGGCGGCGGCGGAAGCGGATCTGGAAACGGAGGTCGGCTCCATTCTGGCCGGTACCGTGAACGCGCAGAAGCTGGACGCGGATACGGAGATGGGCGCCATCGAGGTACAGGCGTTCACCGCGAAAAAGCTGGATATCTCCACCTCGATGGGCAGTGTGGAAATGGCGGGCACCGTGAGCGGCAATGCGGAGGTTTCCACGGAGATGGGCAGCGTGGGGCTGACGCTGCATCAGGATGCATCGTCCTTCAATTATAGAATCGAAAACGAAATGGGAAGCGTTTCCATCGACGGAAAAGACTATTATCCCGTTTCCGACAAAAAGACAGAGATCAGCAACGGCGCGCCGTATACACTGGAAGCGGAGGCCGAGATGGGCAGCGTGACCGTGCGGTTTGACGGAATATCATGAAAAAGGAGAAATTTTCAAAATGAAAGAGAAAAAACTGCTGCGTTCCACTAAAAACAGGCTGGTCTGCGGCGTATGCGGGGGCCTGGGGATCTATACTGGCATAGATCCCACCGTGATCCGGGTGCTCTATGTGGTCATCAGTCTGGTGGCGGGCGCGGGTTTTATGGGTCTGATCCTGTATTTCATCCTGGCCGTGATCATCCCTGAGGACGACGGGATCGTGGACTGAGAGGACGAAGCTTTTGAGAGAACTGTTTCGGAAGATAAAAGCGTTTTGCAAAAAAAGGCGGGAGGATATCCGGCAGCGGGCCTATTGGGTGCGCAAATGGGAGGTCACCTGGAAGAACACGCTGGTGACCGCCGCCATTCTGTGCATGGTGACCGCCGTGGCGTGGATCTATCACCGGCTCAGCGCGGGAACGGTCAATATCGTAATGTTTTATACCATCGCTCTGATCTTCATCCCCCGCTTCACGGAAGGATATGTGCCGGGGATCGTGGCCGCCATGGTCAGCGTGGGCTGTGTCA
>CANQTI010000172.1 GCA_947626725.1 uncultured Eisenbergiella sp. | reverse complement strand
GTGGACCGGGAATATCTGATCTACGCGATCCTGCTGTTCGCGATGATGATGAGCGGATATCTGGACGATGCGTCCGAGAAGCCCTGGAATGAATATCTGAAGGGGGCCATCGATCTGGTGCTCTCCGTCATGGCGGCGGTCACCTTCCTGAACTTCAACGCTTCGACGGTCTGGATCGGCCCGCTGGAGCTTATGATCCCGAAGGCCGTCTATTTCGTGCTGGCCGTGATCCTCTTCTGGGGCGCGGTCAACGTGACCAACTGTTCCGATGGGGTGGACGGGCTGTGCGCCAGCCTGAGCAGCGTGACCCTGCTCTCCTTCGCGGTTCTGTACCGGGAGACGCTGGGCCTTTACGCCATGGGGAATTTCCTGTTCGCGGCGGTGCTGTTCGCTTATCTGTATTTCAATTCTTCTCCCAGCAGCATGCTGATGGGGGACGCCGGTTCCCGCGCGCTGGGCTTTTATATCGCGATCGTGGCGCTGAAATCGCAAAATCCGTTTATCTATCTCCTGCTGGCCGGTGTGACGATCGCGGACGGCGGGATCGGGCTGGTGAAGCTGTTCCTGAAGCGCCACATGAAGATTTCGATCCTGAAAAACACGAGGACGCCGCTCCACGATCATGTCCGCAAGAACATCGGCTGGTCCGATTCGCAGGTGGTGGCGCGCTATGTGATCCTCCAGGCGCTTTTGGCGGTGGCAGCTTTCTGCTTTTTTGGGTAGTATCCACCGATCCGTCCGGCGTTTTCGGCGGGAATTTTATCGGGGTTTAGATGTCCTCCCCGGCCGGGAAAAGAGATGGGATCAATCCCGCCAGGTGCTGCGCCAGTATTCGATGGCTTTTTGCGTCCAGATGTATGTAGTCGTTGGGATGCATGGTCAGGTTCAGCGCCCCGGCGTCGAGAAAATGGCAGTCCAGTCGGTCCGCCACATCCAGATACCAGTCCGCCAGTTCACAGGACTTTTCGAAACAGCCGGGGCCCATTTCTCCTTCTGCGAAGGTGTCTTCGTACCTCGGGTCAATGGGAGCGGGAGCGATCAGCAGAATGTTGGGCGTCCGGCGCCAGGCCTCCTGAATGGAGATGGCCTTGCGGGTCAGCCGTTCCAGGCCGTGAGCGATGTTCTGAGCGCTGGCGGCGAAGCGGGCCTTGACGTCGTTGGTTCCCAGCATGATGATCAGAAGGTCCACGGGTTCATGCGACATCAGGCAGCTGTAGATCGCCGAAAGGCCGTTCATGCATTCGTTTAAGGGATCGTCAAAGACAGTGGTCCGGCCGTTCAGGCCTTCCTCGATCACGTACCAGTCTTTACCCAGATAGGTCTGGAGGAGACATGGCCAGCGCTGGTCTTCGCTAAAACGGCTGCCTGTGGCGGAACAATATCCGTGTGTGTTGCAATCTCCGAAGCATACGATGTTTTTTGCCATGCGTATTTCCTCCATGCAAAAGTGTGCCGCGCAAAACCCGCCTGAAGTTTCCGGATGCAGATACGGGTGCGGATACAAAAAATGCCTTCTGTTCATCAATAGTGTACTCTGCGTCAGAGGGAATGTCAATGAAAGGAAAAAATATTTGCTGAAATTTTAACCAACAAAAAAACATTTTTTATGCAAAATATGTGAGAACGATTTCACTTTTTGCGGGATTTGGCAGCGGAGAATGTGAAAAGGGCAGACGGACTGACCGGTTTTCTTTGATAAATTTTGCAAAAACTACAAATTACCCATTTTGAAGCCTGCTTTTTGACAGTTGACAATTCCCGGAAAAAGAATACAATAGGATTAACGAAAGGCGAAAACACAAGAAATTGATTTGACTGGCTGTTTTGACTGTGAGAAAGGATGAGGCCATGTGAGCCAGATAAGAATTCGTCTGAATCATGCTGAGGACGTAAAAGAGTTTGTCCGTGCGGCAATGCGGTGTGATTTCGATGTGGATGTCAAATGTGATTCGGCGATCGTGGATGCGAAGTCTATCATGGGCGTGTTCAGCTTGGGTCTTGCGAAGACCTTCACTGTACAGTGTCATGGTGAGAGCAATGAATTTGCGGATGCGATCAGCAAATTCGCCATTGCATAATAATTTAGCGTACCCCCTCTTTTTTATATACTAATACCCCCCTTTTTTGAAACCCTTCTGCCACCCTCCCCCCTTCAGGCAGAAGGGTTTTTTCTGTCCTTTTTTTGTCTCCGGAAGTGTGATAGAATACTCAAAAAGGAGAATATTATGAAATTTCTGCATTTGTCGGATCTCCATCTGGGGAAGCGGGTTTATGAGGCATCCATGCTGGAGGATCAGAAATATATTCTGGAACAGATTCTGTCCGTTGCGGAGGAGGAAAAGCCGGACGGGGTGCTGATCGCAGGGGACATCTATGATAAGGCGGTCCCTTCGGCGGAGGCGGTGCGGCTTTGCGACGGATTTCTGACCCGGCTGGCGGATCTGGAAGTCCCGGTTTTTGTGATCAGCGGGAATCATGACTCAGCGGAACGGCTGGCCTTCGGCGCGCGGCTCATGAGCGGGCGAGGTGTTTATATATCGCCTCCATACGACGGTGACGTGGAGCCGGTCGTTCTGCGGGATGAATGGGGAGAGGTGGCGATCTGGCTGCTCCCTTTTCTGAGACCCTCCACGGTGAGGCACGCGCTGGAAAAGGAAGCGCAGAAAGAAAACGGAGAGGCTGCGGAACCCGATGCCGTGGGGAATGCAGGAGAGGCTGCGGAGCGCGATGCCGGGGGGAATACAGGGGAGGCTGCGGAGCCAGACGCCGTGGAGAATGCAGGAAAGGCCGTGAAGCCTGACGCCGCGGAGGATGCGGAAGGGCCTTCGGAAAATGCGGAACGGTCTGCGGATACTGCGGAGCCGCTTCCGGAAGCTGCCAAACAGTCTCCGCAGGCCGCGGAATCGCTTTTGGGAAGCCCGGAACAGCCTTTGGAAACCGGCAGCTATCAGGCGGCGCTGCAGGCCGCCGTCTCCCGGCTTCACGTGGACAGGTCCCGGCGGAATGTCCTGGTGGCCCATCAGTTCGTGGCCGGCGCCAGCCGGTGCGAGTCGGAAGATTTTTCAGTGGGCGGCCTGGACAACGTGGATGCGTCGGTATTCGATGCGTTCGATTATGTGGCGCTGGGACATATTCACAGCCCTCAGCATGTGGGCAGGCAGACGGTACGCTATTGCGGGACGCCGTTAAAATATTCCTTTTCGGAGTGCGGGCAGGAGAAATCCGTGACCGTGGTGGAGTTGGGAAAAAAAGGAGATGTGACGGTGCGGAAAAGAGTGCTTGTACCTCTGCGGGATATGCGCAGGGTGCGTGGGACATATCTGGAGGTGACGGCACGCTCTTTTTATGAGAACACGAATACCCGCGACTATATGCAGGTTACGTTGACGGATGAGGAGGATGTGCCGGACGGCATGCAGAAGCTGCGGGTGATCTATCCGAATCTGCTGCGGCTGGAGTATGACAACCGGCGTACCCGGGAAAACCGGTCCGTGGAGAGCGCGGAGGCGGAAGAGGAGAAGTCAGGGCAGGCGCTGTTTGCGGCGTTTTATGAGCTGCAGAATAACCGTTCTATGTCGGAGGCGCAGACAGACTTGATTGGACGGCTGTTTGAGGAGCTGAAGGGAGGAGAGCCGCGATGAAACCGCAGAGGCTGACGGTCAGCGCTTTCGGGCCCTATGCGCAGACTGAGCAGATTGACTTTACGAAGCTGGGAGAGAGGGGGCTGTATCTGATTACCGGGGATACCGGGGCCGGGAAGACCACGGTTTTCGACGCCATCACCTTCGCGCTTTACGGAGAAGCCAGCGGCGGTGTGCGCCAGGCGGGGATGCTGCGCAGCAAGTATGCGGCGGCGGACGTGTCGACGTTTGTGGAGCTCATCTTTCTTTATCGGGGAAAGCGCTATA
>CANQTI010000171.1 GCA_947626725.1 uncultured Eisenbergiella sp. | reverse complement strand
GCCGCAGGCCCGCAGCGAATGGAGGCCCCGCACGTCAGCGCGGGGGTTAATCCACCCGTGGTGGGAGGCGAAGAAACCATGCTTGGCGGATTGAGGAATATGACTTCAATTTATTTGATGAATGATGAGAAGTTTATGGAAGAATCGGCCGCAATACGTTATAATGGAAGAAAGGAGCCATTCAGGAGAGCGTAAAGGGAGGGCGTATGGAGCTGTCAAAACGGATGCGGGCCGTGGCCGGGATGGTGCCGCGCGGGTACGCTGCGGCGGATATCGGCTGTGACCATGGCTTTGTGTCCATTTATCTCGTCCGGGAAAGGATATGCCCCAGTGTCATTGCGGCGGATGTCAGGCCAGGGCCGCTTTCAAGGGCGAAGGAGCATATTGCGCAGAGCGGGCTGACGGGAGCGATAGAGACCGTTTTGTCCGATGGCCTGGAACAGGTGTCCACGGGCCCGGAGGGCGCGCAGGTCATGATCGCCGCCGGGATGGGCGGGAAGCTGACCGTGAAAATTTTGTCGGCGCATCCGGAAAAAACGGAGGGGCTTTCCTGGCTGGTGCTGGAGCCGCAGTCCGAAGTGCGGCTGGTGCGCCGCTGGCTGACGGAAAGCGGCTTTTTCATCGCGAAAGAGGACATGGTTCTGGAGGACGGCAAGTATTATCCGGTCATTCTGGCGGCGAATCGAAATCGGGTCCCGGATGCGGAACGGCCTGCGGAGACGGCGGGGCGGTGCAGGGAAGATCCCTTTTGCCGAGAGAGCGGCGGCGGGACAAAACAGCGCCGGACAGAAGAGAGAGATGGGCCAGGAACCTTTGAGGAGGAATTAAAAAGGACCGGCCTGTCCGCCCGGCAGATGCGGGATGCGCAGGAACGTTTCGGCCCGTGCCTGATCAGGGAAAGACACCCGGTACTGATTTCATATCTGGAGCATATGATAGCAAAGAATGCGGAACTGTTGACGAAGCTGCCGCGGGACGAGAGAACGGAAAACGGACAGGGGAAGAATGACCAGTTCGGTCAATCCAAAAGAATTGCCGGACGCCGGAAACAGCTATTGGCGGACAATGACCTGATGGAGACGCTGATACGGCTGATGACGGAACCGGACGGCCAGGAAAATGTGAAATAGCGGGAAGCGGCAGGAAATAGCAGAAGACAGAAGGAGAGGGCTATGAATATTTGGGTAAATGGGAAAAAGACAGCACTGGAAGGGTGCCGCACCTATGGGGATATCGCGGAAACGGTGCAGGAGTCGTATGCGCACCAAATCGTACTTGCCGTGGCGGACGGCAAGATCCAGGAGCTTTTTAAGAAAGCGAAGGACGGAGCGGAGATTACATTTTTGACGGCGGCGGATAAGATCGGTCATGACACTTATGTGAGAAGCGCTGTCATGCTGTTGATGAAGGCGGCTGCGGATGTGGCCGGGTCGCCGGAAAAGGGTATGATGAAGGTGGAATTTTCCATCGGCTGCGGATTATACTGTTCACCCAGGGGCGGATTGCGCATCGATGAGGATTTTTGCCGTGCCGTGGAGCGCCGGATGCGGGAGCTGGTATCGAAGAAGCTGCCTTTTACCAAAAAAGCCTGGCCCATCGATGACGCTGTTCGGCTGTTCGAAGGGCAGGGAATGCGGGATAAAGTACAGCTGTTCCGATATCGCCGCGGTTCCTATATCAATGTATATTGTTTGGATGACTACTATGATTATAATTACGGCTATATGACACCGGACACGGGCTATGTGAAGTGGTTCGCCGTCCAGCCGTACGAAGGCGGCCTGATGCTGCTTTTGCCGGCAGTCGAAGCGCCGGAGACGGTGCAGCCGATGGAAGAGCGCCAAAAGCTGTTCGACGCCCAGGTGGAGTCTACCCGTTGGGGGGAGCAGATCGGCATTGATACGGTGGGCGATCTGAACGATAAAATCTGCGAGGGGGATTTGGCGGAGCTGATTCTGGTGCAGGAGGCACTGCAGGAAAGCCGGATCGGCTCGATCGCGGCGCAGATCGCGGCCAGAAAGCATGTGAAATTCGTCATGATCGCCGGACCTTCCTCGTCGGGCAAGACGACATTTTCACATAGGCTTTCCATTCAGCTGAAAACCCACGGCCTGCGCCCTCATCCCATCGCTATCGATAATTACTTTGTGAACCGGGAATTGACGCCGAAGGATGAAAAAGGACAGTACAATTTTGAGTGCCTGGAGGCCATCGACGTTGAGGGCTTTAACCGGGATATGTGCGATTTGCTGGCCGGAAAGACCGTCGCCATGCCTACTTACAATTTCAAAACCGGAAAACGGGAATACAATGGGGAGATGCTGACGCTGCAGGCGGAGGACATCCTGGTGATTGAGGGCATACATGGGCTCAATGACAAGATGTCCTATGCGCTCCCCGTGGAAAGCAAATACAAGATCTACATCAGCGCCCTGACCTGCCTGAACGTGGATGAACACAACCGAATCCCCACCACGGACGGACGGCTTCTGCGCCGTATGGTGCGGGACGCCAGGACCAGAGGGATTTCAGCGAAGCAGACCATTGCCCAGTGGCCTTCTGTGCGCAGAGGAGAGGAGGAAAATATTTTCCCCTATCAGGAAAGCGCAGATGTCATGTTCAATTCCGCGCTGATCTACGAGCTCTGCGTCCTCAAGATCTACGCTCAGCCGCTTTTGTACAGCATTCGGCAGGGAGAACCGGAATATTTTGAGGCCAAGCGCCTGTTAAAATTCCTGGATTATTTCCTGGGTGTGAGCAGCGAGAACCTGCCCAACAATTCGATCGTACGGGAGTTCGTCGGCGGAAGCTGTTTCCGCGTTTGAAAACAGGACGGGCCAGGAAGAAAAATGGCCTGGGAAAATATCGGAATAGAAAGCGGCCTTTCGGCCGATGCCGTTTTATAGGGCGTCGGCCGAAGGGCTTTTTTGTTAAATCGTTTCGCCATAAAAAATATTTTATTCATCCAAAAAATGACGAAAGGACTCGGAAAACATTTGACATAATAAACATAATATTTTTTTTGACGCAAATAACGCGGATTTGAAAGCAAGAGTAAAAAAGGTTAAATATTTTTACATATATAACAAAATTGAAATGTGGAAATATATATCCGCTGGATAAAATCGCCGCAATCAGCGACGGGGAAAATGCATGAAAGGGCCTTTACAGGAGGCATTGCGGCTGCCATAGCGTTTATAGGGGCGAAAATTGGCATGTCAGGCCCCGTTTCGCGAAAAAACAGGGGCGAAATTTGCTTTTTTTGCAGTAGTTTTAGCTATTATTTTTAGAAAATCTATGAAAATAAAAATTACAGTTAAATTATTTGCGAAAAAGTATTTACAAAAAAATGGAAATATGATAGGATTTAGACATATAAAATATACTTTTTAATGTCGGGGATTTTACCTTAAAAAGGAGGAGGAAACAATGCGTAAATTCAGGAAAAGAGCAGCAGCAGTCTTGATGGCGGCCCTGATGACTTTTTCCAGCATGCCGACGACAGCGTGGGCAGAGGAAGGCGTCATAACGGAAGAAACAGAAACCGTCGAGACGGAAACCTCTCTGGACGAAACGGAAGAGAATGGGGGCTCTTCTGTGGATACAGACCAGTCTTTGGAAACGGTCGTTCAGGAAGAACAGCCTGCGGAGATGCCCGATGAAGGGCAGCCTTCGGAGGGAGAAAGTGCGGAGAATAAAGAGGCGGCCGAAGATGTCATTCCGGAAAGCACGGTACAGACCGAGATTGCCGCACCTGAAGAGAGTCAGGGATCTGTTCCCGGAATGGGAATGGAAGGACCGGAGATCTTTGACGAGTCCTTTGGCGGCGATGTGAAGGATGATAATGACATTAATAAGGAAGCGGAAGATTCCGACGCGGATCAGAAAACGGAGGACGAAGAGCAGGAAACCGTCTATCAGGTATCCTATATCGTCGTGCCCGCCGAGGGAGCGGACGTGAACGGCCCCACAGA
>CANQTI010000170.1 GCA_947626725.1 uncultured Eisenbergiella sp. | reverse complement strand
AAGAAGTATGCCTCAGCGGGCGTTCCTCCGGTGTCGGCGGGGCGCTTCCGTCATCCGGCGAGGGGCTGGGGGGTTACTGTCCGGTTTCGCAGACCTCGTTCAGCAGCTTGACGATGGTGTCAATGGCGTTGGTCTGCTGACTGCTGCGCATGGCATCGATATAGGTTTGACGGGAGCAGTAGAGTTCCTGCACCTTCTCGGTCAGCAGGGCGGGCGAAAGGTAATCTTCATCAATCACCATGGAAAAGCCCTGCGCTTCAAAGGAACGGGCATTAAGGATCTGGTCGCCTCTGCTGGACCCTGCTGGAAGCGGAATCAGGAGGTTGGGTTTCTTCAGAGCGAGAAGTTCACAGATTGCGTTGGCACCCGCCCGGGAAACGACGACATCTGCCATGGCGAATACGTCCTTCAATTCTCCCTTCAAATATTCAAACTGACGGTAGCCGTCAGTATTCAGCAAAAGATTGTCGATTTTATCTTTTCCACAGATATGCACCACCTGAAAATCGGAAAGAAGCTGCGGCAATGCCTCTCGTACGGCGTGATTGATGGCGGCAGAGCCCAGGGAGCCGCCGATGACCATGAGCACCGGTTTGCCGGCGTCAAAACCGCAGAACTTACGTGCCGCATCGGGATCCCCCGTCAGAAGTTCTTCCCGGATCGGAGAACCCGTAAGCAGGGCCTTGGAAGCGGGGAGCGTTTTGAGGGTTTCCGGAAAGTTGCAGCAGATCCGTTTGGCTACCGGAATGCAGAGCTTGTTGGCCAGGCCCGGAGACATATCGGATTCATGAATGACGCAGGGAATCTTCAGAGATGCTGCCGCGCGCACCACCGGTACGGCAACGAAGCCGCCCTTGGAAAAGACTACATCGGGCTGCAGTTGCTTTAGAATCTTGCGGGCTTCGCTATAGCCTTTGAGAACCCGAAAGGGATCGGTGAAATTTTTGAGGTCAAAATATCGGCGGAATTTGCCGGTGGAAATCCCATAATAGGGTACTTCAAAGTCAGCCATGAGCTGTTTTTCCATACCGTCATAGGAGCCAATATAGGAGACTTCAAAGCCTCTCTGGCGAAGGCGGGGCAGGAGTGCAATATTGGGTGTGATATGACCGGCAGTTCCTCCGCCGGTCAGGACAATTTTTTTCTGCATCAGAAGGATGCCTCCCTGATTTGATGTATCTGCTTTATTCTCCAGCCACGATGGACTCCAGCGCCTGTGCCAGCTGATCCGGACAGGAAGTGGGTTTGAAGCCGCACCGAATGCCCTTCAGACGGCTGATGGCATCCTGGGCCTTCATGCCGGTCACCAGACTGCTGATCCCCTTTAAATTGCCATTGCAGCCGCCGGTAAAGCGGACAGAACGGATCACATCGCCGTCCATTTCGATATCGATTGCCGTGGAACAAGTGCCGCTTGTTTGGTATCTCATTACATTTTCCTCCTTATCAAAGATGGGTACAAATTGTCGCTATAGGGATTATAGCAGTTTTCTCAGGAAAAAGAAAGGCGAAAAATGTAAATTGAAACTGCCCTGGAGGGGATTGTTTTGAAAATCTCCCAGTCTTATACTGAAATTCATACAGGCCTTTTCAGGTCAGAAATCAAAACGGGAGGGATTTTCATGCAGGTGTCTATGAGGGGACACATTTTTTTTACGGTGATATCCGTCGTACTGCTGTTCTTAAGTATTGTATGCAGATTGACGACAGGGGTGATGTTGAGACGATTGGCTGCGGAGGCAGAAAACATGTCGGCCACGAGAAGCCGATTCCTGAAGCAATGCAAACTAAAATTTCAAAGCTATTATGAACTTGGTCAGGGGGTCATGAATGTCGGGGTTTTTGTGGACAAATTCCTGCAGGGACTCCGGGTAGGGAAGTTAAACCTGAGGCTTTGGGATTTGCTTTCTGGGCAGCTGCTTTTGCTTTCGGTATTTTCCTGTGGGATAGGGACTTGTCTGGGAATTGCACATGGGGAGACAATACGGCAGATCCTGCCATATTATTTGTTGGCTTTTTTGGCCTTATACCTGCATTTTTCCGTTTCTGGCCTGATTGATGTGCCGGGACGCAGGCAGGAGCTTCGGACCGCTATGATCGATTTTTTGGAGAATCGTATGACGGAACGCCTTCAGAATATACAGGAAGATCTTGGCTGTCTGGAGAACGGAGAAGAACCGGCCAAGAAAGAGGGCGGGGAAAATGGGGAGAAAGGCGAGCTGGAGCTGCTGTTGGAGGAATTTCTGGCTTGACACTGGAGACAGTGTTACAATATACTCACTATATAAACGATAACATAGTGGACAGTATTGCAATATACTCATATATAAAATAACAAAGTGGACAATGATGCAGCGCCGGGCATCCCGGCAGGAACGGGTGCGGGACGGCGCGGAAAGAGAGGCTTATGATGAGCAAGGTTACGTTTGATTACGGCAAAGCGGCTCCCTTCGTCAGCGCGCACGAAGTGGAAAACATGAAGAGACAGGTTGAGAGCGCGAAAGAGCTGCTGGTCTCCGGGACCGGCGCGGGCAGCGATTTCCTGGGCTGGGTCGATCTGCCTGTGAATTACGACAGGGAGGAGTTTTCGCGCATCCTGGCGGCGGCGGAGAAGATTCGCAGCGATTCCGAGGTGCTTCTGGTGATCGGCATCGGCGGTTCTTATCTGGGCGCCCGGGCGGCCGTCGAATTTCTGCGGCACAGCTTCTACAATATGGTGGACAAGTCTGTCCGCGGGACGCCCGAGATCTATTTCGTGGGCAACTCCATCAGCTCTACCTATGTGAAGCATCTGATGGACGTGATCGGAGACCGGGATTTCTCCATCAACATGATCTCCAAGTCCGGCACCACCACGGAGCCCGCCATCGCGTTCCGCGTGTTCAAGGCGATGCTGGAGAAGAAATACGGCAAGAAGGAAGCGGCGGGCCGCATCTATGCCACCACGGACCGGGCGAGAGGCTCCCTGAAGAAGGTGGCGGACGAGGAGGGCTATCAGACCTTCGTGGTGCCCGACGATGTGGGCGGGCGTTTCTCCGTCCTGACGGCTGTGGGCCTGCTTCCCATCGCGGTCAGCGGCGCCGATATCACGGCGCTGATGGAGGGCGCAGCCAGCGGCAGGAAGCTGGCGCTGGAGACGCCTTTTGAAGAGAATGACGCGCTGCTGTACGCGGCGCTGCGCAACATCATGCTCCGGAAAGGCAAGAGCGTGGAGATCCTGGCCAACTATGAGCCCGCCGTCCATTACGTTTCCGAATGGTGGAAGCAGCTCTTCGGCGAGAGCGAGGGCAAGGATCAGCGCGGCATCTTCCCGGCCAGCGTGGATCTGACCACAGATCTGCATTCCATGGGACAGTTCATCCAGGACGGCGCGCGGATCATGTTCGAGACGGTCATCGATATCGAAAAGTCGAGGGAAGAGATCCTGATCGGGGAGGAGCCCGTGGATCTGGACGGCCTGAACTATCTGGCGGGCAAGAGCGTGGATTTCGTCAATAAGAGCGCCATGAACGGTACGATCCTGGCGCACACGGACGGCCAGGTGCCCAACTTCGTCATCCATGTGCCGGAGGTGAGCGAGTTTTATCTGGGCCAGCTGTTCTATTTCTTTGAGTTCGCCTGCGGCGTCAGCGGCTATCTGCTGGGCGTGAACCCGTTCAATCAGCCCGGCGTGGAGAGCTACAAGAAGAACATGTTCGCGTTGCTGGGCAAGCCCGGCTATGAGGAGGCGCGGGAAGCGCTGCTGGCCAGACTGTGAGAGCGGCGCGGACGGGGCGCGGAAGAAGCGCCGACGGCAGACAGTAGAGCGCGGAGACAGACGGGGCGCCGACGGCAGACAGCAGAGCGCGGAGACAGACGGGCGCAAAGAAGCGCCGACGGCAGGCTGTGAGAGCGCGAAGGCGCAGACGAGGCGCGGAAAGACCGGAGAGTATATGATGAAGATCGTGGTTTTGGACAGGACCAGCGTGGGCGAGGACGTTTCCGTCGAGGGCA
>CANQTI010000169.1 GCA_947626725.1 uncultured Eisenbergiella sp. | reverse complement strand
CTCCTCTGTTGCGTTGCAGATAGTATTCACAACACTAATATCATAACCTTTTTCAGCAAAAATTTCAACTAATTCTTTAAATTTATTGTAGTTAAATGTCGTTTGGGAGACAATACAGACACTTTTCCCCCTGTCAAACGACAAATTTGCCATTTCTTCCTGGTTTTCCACCACCTTTGCGGGCGTGTGAGACCAGCCCATGATCCCCTCCACCTCCGGATGACCTGCATTCCCAACGATCAGGATCTGTTTCCCGGCCGCGCTCTCCTGTTCCACAATCCTGTGAATCCGTTTCACGAACGGACAGGTGGCATCCACGCAGGTGAGACCGCGGCGCTCTATGATATCGTAGATCTCCTTCGGTACCCCGTGAGAACGGATGACAACTGTCCCCGACGTAAGCTTCTCCAGCTCTTCCCGGGATTCGATGACCGTTACGCCTTTTTCTTCCAGATCCTGCACGACCTGTTCATTGTGTATGATCGGTCCGTAGGTATAAATCTTTTCTCCCTTTTTTTCGATCTGTTCATAAACGGTTTCGACCGCGCGTTTCACGCCGAAACAAAATCCAGCGGTCCTGGCCAGCAGCACTTCCATTTCCGATTTCTCCCTAAAAGCGCCGATTCCCTCAAATGCAGCCTTTTTGACGGCACAGCGCAATGATCGTTTCCGTAACTTCTTCAATATTCTGATCGGAAGAATCCACCAGGACGGCATCTTCTGCCTGCCTCAGGGGCGACGTCTCCCGGGACATATCCTGCCTGTCCCGCTGGATGATATCCGCCTCTATGGAAGCCAGATCACAGGATTCCCCTTTCTGCATCAGTTCCTCATAACGCCGTTTTGCGCGCACGGCACTGGAAGCCGTCAAATATATTTTGACCGTGGCATCCGGCAGGACACAGGTACCGATATCCCTGCCGTCCATCACCACGCTGCTGTTCTTCGCAATTTTCTGCTGCAGTTCCACCATCTTCCGGCGCACCTGCGGATACACAGCCACGCGGGAAGTCCGGTTGCCCACGGCTTCTGTCCGGATCAGCCCATTGACGTTTTCTCCATTTAAATATACGATCTGCTCCCCATTTTCATAGCGGATTTCGATATCCGCCTCCCGGCACTTCGCACAGACCGCCTGCGCATCCTCCGCCGCGATCCCGCTCCGAAGCGTATACAGCGCCATCGCCCGGTACATCGCGCCGGTATCCACATAAATGCAGCCCATCCGCTGTGCGAGCCTCCTCGCAATGGTGCTTTTTCCGGCCCCGGCAGGTCCGTCAATCGCTATGCTGTAACTCATCTCTTCCATTCTTCCTTTCCCACCGCTTTTTTTGCAGCACTGATCCCGGCCAAATAGCCGGTGGACCATGCGATCTGGAGATTAAAACCGCCGGTCAGTGCGTCCAGATCCAGGATCTCCCCTGCCAAATATAACCCTTTTGTTTTTTTAGACCCCATTGTAGAGGGATTGACCTCTTCGGTCCGCACACCGCCCCGAGTGATGACCGCCTCGGCAAACCCTCTGGTTCCCGTCACCGTCAGCGGAAGGCGCTGGAGCAGGGAAACCAGCCGTCTTCTCTCCTGTCTGGCAATGCTGTGCACCGGCTTTTCCGGATCGATTCCGCATAAGGAAACCATGACCGGAATCAGCCTGGCGGGGAGCAAACCGTCCAGCGCGTTTCGAAACTGCCGATTCTGCCTCGATTCAAAATCCCGAAGCAGCCGCCGGTCCAGCTGCTCTTCATCCAGCGCCGGTTTTAGATGAATGAAAAGCGAACCTTCTTTTTGGGAAGCTGTACCGTAATAACTGCTGGCCGTGAGAATGAGCGGACCGCTGACGCCGAAATGGGTAAACAGCATTTCCCCAAACCCCTTATAGAGCGCTTTTCCCCCACACACGAGGGACACGCCGACATTTTTCAGAGACAGGCCCTGCAGCTGTTTGCACCAGGCCTCCTTCACCTCAAAGGGGACCAGCGAAGGCACACAGGGCAGCACCGTATGTCCCAACTCCTCCGCCATCCCGTATCCGTCTCCGGTAGAGCCGGTAGCCGGATAAGACAGGCCGCCCGTCGCCAGGATCACCGCATCGGACGCAATCCGTTCGCCGTTTTCCAACAGGACGCCTGTGACCGTTCCCAGGCCGTCAGTCAAGATCCGCTTCGCGCCGGTTCGCAAAAGCACCTCCACACCAAACGCGCGCATCCGCCCCTCCAGCGCCTTTGTCACATCCGACGCATGGTCTGAAACAGGAAATACACGGTCTGCACGCTCCGTCTTCAGCCGACAGCCGGCCCGTTCAAAGAATTCCATCGCCGCACGGTTGTCAAATGCGTAATACGCGCTGTACAGAAAACGCGGATTACGCATCACATGATCAAAAAAGGCATCCGGTTCACAGGCATTGGTCAGATTGCAGCGCCCTTTGCCGGTGATATATATTTTTTTCCCGAGTTTCTCATTTTTTTCCAGCAAAATGACCGCAGCTCCCGTCCCGGCTGCTGCGCAGGCCGCCATCATGCCCGCAGCTCCCCCGCCGATCACGGCGATCCTCTTTTTCTCCATCTGTTTCATTGCTTTACAAAAGGCTTGTCAAACATCGTCTCTTCATTGATGAAATTGATTTCATCGTTCAGGTAGACCTGATAATTGTTCCAGGCGTTCTCCAGCGCTTCCAGGGAATGCTTCACCTGCCCGGGCCTTTTCAGGCACAGGGCTACCACCAGCGCATTGATCAGAGAAAGCGGTGCGACCAGAGAATCCACGATGGAAACCATATCGCTTCTCGCGAACAGATTGCAGGAAGAATACAGATTCATGGGCGAATGGATACTGTCCGTGATGGCGATCACGTTCGCGTTCCTGTCATTGGCAAACTCCATGGCCTTCAGGGTACGCATGGAATACCTGGGGAAGCTGATGCCGATGAAGCAGTCGCCTTCCCGGATCCGGAGCATTTGTTCAAAGATTTCTGTGGTGCTCGTAGTGCCGATCTGCACCACGTTTCCGCGTATCATGCCCAGATAAAAGCTCAAAAATTCCGCCAGGGGCCTGCAGCTTCTCACACCCAGAATATAGATCGTTTCCGCATCCAGGATCAGCCGCACCGCCATTTCGAAAGCGGCCGGATCCAAGTGTTCCACGGTATGCCGTATCTTCTCTATGTCGCTGTTGAGCACATTGGTCAGGATCTCCGACTGCTCCATCCCCGCATAGCGCACATCCATGCTTTCTACTGCGTTGAGCCGCCTTTTCAGCCGTCCTGCCAGGGCCTCCTGCATCTGGGGATATCCCTTATATCCAAGCATGGCCGCAAAGCGTACAACCGTGGACTCACTGACAGAAAGCGTTTCTCCCAGCTTGGCCGCCGTCATAAAGGCAGCCTGATCGTCGTGCTCCAGCAGATAGGAGGCAATTGCCTTTTGACCCTTGCTCATACCGGCGTATTTTTCCTGAATTCGTGTAATGATTTCCGTCTTCTCTTCCATGCGCTTTATAAAGTCCTTATATATGAACGGCTGCGCAGGGTATGCGCAGCCGCATTTGTAACATAAAATCTTCTGTCGCTTATACCGGATAGGCCGCGTTCTTCGTGTCTGCCTGCGTCATATCCACCTTTTCCTGCTGTGCCTGACGGTATTTGAAGAAGTCCACGGCAACCTGCGGGAACAGCGCGTAGGACAGCACATCCTCATCCTGCTGCTTCCACTGCTTCATCTTCGCCTCGATCTGCTCCAGCTCGTTGGGGATCAGGTCCGCAGGACGGCAGGTAATCACTTCACCGTCGCCGATCACCTTCTTCTGCACCTCCGCATTGAACGGCTTCACGGTCCTGCCGTATCTGCCGGACAAAAGATCCTTGGTCTCGCCGGTAGCGACCTTGTATCTCTCGCCCATGAGGACGTTGAACACGGCCTGGGTGCCGACGATCTGAGAGGAAGGCGTGACAAGCGGGGGCTCGCCGAAGTCTTTGCGCACTCTCGGGATCTCCTGCAG
>CANQTI010000168.1 GCA_947626725.1 uncultured Eisenbergiella sp. | reverse complement strand
CAGACCGTGGCCGAATGGGAGCTCGGCATGCCGCCGCTGCCCACCAGCCGTTCCCAGTCGAATCCGTAAAAATGCATGTGGATCACCGTTTTGAGGAGCTGTGCCGCCAGCCAGGCAACGGCTGCGGACATGAAGACGGTATTGTGGATCAGTGCGTTTAAAAATTCCATGGGATCGACCTCGCTTTTTATCTGTATAGGTGTGTCTGCCGAAGATGCCGGAAGGACCGGGTCGCTTTATTCTATCCTTTTTCTGCCGGAATTACAAGTGCCGGAGCAGGTTCAGTGTTCTGCCCGGGTGAAAACGGATATCGCCAGGAGAAGGGGCATTCCCAAAATGAGGGGATAGGCATAGCGGATATCCGATGCCACCGGCGTCGCGGCGAGGAGCGTCAGGATGATCCCGGCGAACGGGATACAGGGGAGCAGGAAATGCCGCCTGCCGTACAGGAATTGAAAAACACCCAGGAAAAGAAGGGCCCAGGTGAACGCGCCGATGCTCCAGAGAATGCCGTATACCGGAAGCTGATCGGGCAGTCTCAGCAGCATCTGGCTGATCCTGATCGGGATCATGCCGCGCAGGACATGGGGCCACTCCAGCCCAATTTCATTGGGGCTGATCCCCTCGTTGGTGCGCAGGGAGGCCGGGGCAGGGAACCAGTATCCCCGGGTCTGATCGATGAACGCTTCCGCATAGTCCCGCGGCCATTTCATCCCGAGCTCGACCCAGAGACGGAAGAACTCGGCTTTATGCGACTCCAGGAAAGCGTCGTTGTTGTAAATGACCAGCGCTTTAATGGGATCGGAAATGACGGGGTCGTAATATTCCGGGATGAGGGAAATATCCACGACGCCGCCGATCAGATCCTTCTGTGCTTCCGTCAGCTCACGCCCTTCCCAGACGACGCGGGCGACCTGCTGCAGAGGCAGGGAAAGGGACTCCGTAAAATGCGGCTTCGCTACGCCGAGGGAATCAAAGACGGGACCTCTGACGAGGAGGGCGAGCAGCAGGACGGCGAGCTGCAGGGGAGCTATTACTCGGATCTGACGCCGGAAAAACCATATCGTGAACGGAACGGTGAAAAGAAACGCGAAAAGACCGTTGGAACGGAGCATGCAGAACAGCCAGCCCGTGAAAAACAGCCCCGCCAGCTGTTTCCAATGAATGCGCCAGGAGAGCTTCGGAATCTCCAGCAGCTGGAACAGCAAAAGTGTATAGAGGACTGCGCAGGCCGAAAACGGGATATCCTTCCACATGGTGACGGCGAAAATGGCGTTGTAAGGAACCAGGCCCCAGAAGAGGAAGAAACAGACGCACAGCCATCTGGGAAGCCCGCGTCTGGCAAAAAGGGAAAGACAGCAGGTTTCTGTACCCGCCAGCAGGAACATCTGGACAACGGTATAGAAGGCGATGCCGCCGTTGACGCTGTGCGTGAGAGCGTGACCGGCCCGGTAACAGAGGCCGATGATCATTGTGTGGATCAGGGAATGGTGGCTGCTGAAGGGGGTCTTCCCGGTGATCTGGGAAAACTGGCTGATACTGTCGGGGGTCATGACCCCGGGATAGTTATAGAGGAACCAGGGAAGCCAGCACAAAAGAAGGCCTGCAAAAATCATAAACCATTTTCGGCGCGTGAAGGGGCGGGGTGCCTGGGACTTCAGAGCGGAAAGAAGGATCAGCGCCATGCGGATGCATGCGAGGAACAGGAAGAACAGACCGGCGGATGTGAGCAGGATGGCGGCCAGACGGAAAAGACGGCTGTCAAAGCTGCCGGTTAGCTGTTTGTGCTCCGAGGCCATGTAAAATACCGTATAAAAAAGGGCGAGCACGGCAGAAGAAACGGAAAAATACTGCGGGAGCGCAGAGCGGGAGATCTTGCGCGCGGTGCCGGAATAAAAAAAGTACAGCAGCCAGAAGAGCAGGAAGGAGAGGATATTGGCGCTGGAAAGGCCGCCGATATTGCAGATGGCGAAAACGGATCCGTATGCCTGCAGCGCCGCTGCAGCGGCGGAAAGCATTTGGGAACTGCATTTGGAAAGGGAAAAGGATGTTCGCATGAAAACCTCCGGAAACGGCAAACCAATCTGACCGCGGCATATGGCCAGCGGCCTCTGCGGTGCGCAGACGGTCGATTTCTGTGTTATTTTAACATTGTAACGGGAAAAATGGGAAAAAGCAAGGACTCCCAGGAAGACAAACGGGATATTTATTGAAATTGAAAGCGCAGATATGGTAAAATAGCTAAAAGGCTGTTTTACCGCGCCGGTAGGCGCATTAAATCCGCCGGCGGCATTCATGTCCGGAGGACATGATACAAGAAACAGATATTTTGAGTGAGGAATGATCTGCCATGGCGATGGTCCTTGTGTTCTGGTGTTATATCGCGGCCGTTTCTTTCCTGACGGGCTTTGCGGTGCTCGCGCCGTTTCAGAAAAAAAGTGCATACCGGGTCCGGCGCGTCACTTCTTATCTGCTGGCCGGACTGCTGACCCTGAACGTATATGCGCAGTATTTCAGCCTCTTTTCCGGCGTGGGACTGTGGGCGCATGTGCCGGTGATCGTTTTTGACGCAGCGGCCTTTACGGTGCAGCGCCGGGAGATTCTGTCCTTCCTGGGGCGGAAGCGGAGAGAATGCGGCAGAGGAAAGCTGGTGCTGACGGCTTTTTTGACCGTTTTGCTGGCATACGGTTCCTCCCGGGGCTATATGCACTATGATACCGGACTTTATCACGCGCAGAGCATTCGGTGGATCGAAGAGTATGGCGTGGTGCCGGGGCTGGCCAACCTGCACAGCAGATTCGGTTACAACAGCGCGGCGTTTGCTCTCTGCGCGCTCTTTGGCGGTCATGGGCTGACCAGATATCCAATGCATTGTCTTCCCGGATTCTTTGCTCTGCTGTGTGCGGTCAGATGTATGGCGCTGACGCGCCTTTTTCGCAGGAGAAAGGAAAAAAGCAGACCGGTCCTGCGGGTTTCCGATTTTTTATATGTGGGCTGCATCTTCTATCTGGTGGCCGTTTTCCGGGAGCTGCTGTCCCCGGCCTCGGATTATTTCGCCATGCTGATTCTGTTCCTGGTGATGATGACATGGACGGAGCTCCTGGAGGAACGGGTGACGGAGATTCTGCCGCACGCGCTGCTGGCGGAGTGCCTGGTTTATACGGCCACGGTGAAGCTCTCGGCTGCGGCGCTGCTGGTGATGGCGCTGTATCCGGGTGTGCTGCTGATCCGGAAAAAGCGGTGGGGACAGATCGCCGAATATCTTCTGCTGGGACTGGGAATCGCGCTTCCCTGGCTGATCCGGAATGTGCTGATATCGGGCTGGCTCCTTTATCCGTTCACGTTTCTTGATATTTTCCCGGTGGACTGGAAGATTTCCAAGGGATATGCGGACAGCGATGCCTATGAGATCCAGGTCTATGCGAAGGGAATTTACGATGTCCTGCAGAAGGACCAGCCGTTCGCTCAGTGGTTTCCGGCCTGGTTCAGGTCTCAGACGGTTTTGGATCGGCTGTTGGTCCTGTCCGGCTGGCTGGCGCTTCCGACGGGCATCCTGATGATGGCAGCTGCGGCGCTTGGGCAGCTGCGGACGGCGGCGTCCTGTCGTGGTGCGCGGACAGCGGCGGATGCCGGACGGCAGATCGGTGCGGCGGTCGGTTGTCCTGAGACGGCGGGTGAGGTCGGCACTGCGGTCGATCGTTCCTTTTCGGAGGGCGAGGCCGTGCGGCCAACCATAGCCGATGCGCAGTACCGCCTTTCGGTTGTCGGCTTCCTGATTTTGGAGTGCGCCGCGGTCGTTGGCTTCCTTTTCTGGCAGTTCGGCGCGCCGCTGACGCGATATGGATATTTTTATGTGCTGTTTCTGCCCCTGCTCACATTCGGGACGCTGTATCTTTGCCTTTTGCCCGGAAACAGAGGTTTTTACGGATTTACTGCGATATTGGTAGCATTTTTGCTTTACAGGGGGTATAATTTAAGCCAAATGGTGCTGGAATT
>CANQTI010000167.1 GCA_947626725.1 uncultured Eisenbergiella sp. | reverse complement strand
CACGGCAAGCGGGACGTGTCCCGGTTCCCCATCGCCACGGGCGTATATTATAAAAAGGATTACAGCGAGGGCGTGGATATTTCCCGGTATAAAAATATCCCGGTCCCCACCTCCTACATGGCGGAAAAATCCAGATACGATTTCGTGGGCGGCTACGATTACGGCGTGGGTGCGGGCGTGCTCCACGTGGCGGATCATCACATTTCGCCCGGCAAAAAACAGTGGACCTGGGGCTGCGGAGATTTCGGGAGGGCCTGGGATCGGAACCTGACGGACGAGGACGGCCCCTATATCGAGCTGATGACGGGGATGTTCACCGACAATCAGCCGGATTTTTCCTGGCTGAAGCCCTGCGAGGAAAAGACCTTCACGCAGTATTTCATGCCCTATAAGGCGCTGGGACAGGTGAAAAACGCCACCGCACAGGCGGCGGTGCATCTTTCTCTGGAGGACGGAAGAGCGCGGGTGATCGTCTACGCCACCTCTGTCTATGAAAACGCGCGGATCCTGCTGAGGGCGGGGAAGCAGACCGTTCTGGAGGAGCGGGCAAAGCTCTCTCCCGTGGACCTATATGAGACGCTGGTCCCGGTGGGGGACGTGAAAGAGGAAGAGCTGTATCTGGCGGTTCAGGCTGACGGCGCGTGCCTGGTGGAATACAGGCCGGATCCGCCCGAGATCCCCCGGATGCCCCGTCCCGCGCAGGCGGCGGAGGAGCCGGAACGGATCATGACCAATGAGGAGCTTTACCTCACCGGTCAGCATATCGAGCAGTACCGGCATGCCACCTATCAGCCGGATCCCTATTATCTGGAAGGGCTGAAGCGGGACCCGGGGGACATCCGTATCAACAACGCCTACGGGGAGCTGCTCCTGAGACGGGGACAGTTTGCGAAGGCGGAACCCTATTTCCGAAAGGCGCTGGAGCGTCTGACCTGGAAAAATCCCAATCCCTACAACAGCGAGAGCTATTATCTGCTGGGCCTGGATCTGTTTTACCAGGGGCGGGAGCAGGAGGCTTACGATGCGTTCTATAAGGCGGTCTGGAGCAGCGAGCAGCAGGAGATGGGCTTTTATTATCTGGCTGTCCTGGCCTGCCGGGACGGCAGATATGCGCAGGCATATGATTTCGTCGAAAAGGCGCTGGTGAAAAACGCCCACAACATCAAGGCACGGGGGCTGAAGGCGTATCTGCTGCGGAAAATGGGCCGCACGGATGAGGCGCTCGCCTGCATCGCGGACAACCTGAAGCTGGATCCCTTCGATTTCGTGTCCGGCAATGAGGAGGTGCTGCTGGCGCAGGGCGGGGAGGAAGAGAAGTCACGGACCGGCGCGGGGGCGGCGGTACAGTCACCCGGGCGGACCGGCACGGGATCGGCGGCGTGGAACGGGAACGGCGCGGAAACGTCGGCCTTTGGCGCAGGCGGAGCAGCATCTCTGCGCGCCGCTCTGAACCGGAAAATGCGGGATTTCGCGGACAATTATCTGATGACCGCCAGGGATTACGCGGAGTTCGGCGCGTACCCGGAGGCCGTGGGCGTCCTGCGGGCCTGCACGAAGGAATATCCGCTGCTCACCTATTATGAAGCGTATTACAGGAGCAGGCTGGGAGAGGACGTTTCCGAACTGCTGCGCCGGGCGGAGCGGCAGCCGTCCGATTACTGCTTCCCCAACAAGCTGGAGGATATCGCCGTGCTGCGCTATGCCATCGGGCAGGGCTGCCGGGCGAAGGCCGCCTATTATCTGGGCGATCTGTTTTACGACAGGCAGCAGTGGGAGGAATCGCTGGCGCTGTGGGAAACCTCCGCGGAGGCTGACGGTGCGTTTCCCACCGCGTGGCGCAATCTGGCGCTGGTTTATTATAATAAGTGCAAGGATCCCGGAAAGGCGGAGGCGGCTATGGAGAGGGCGTTCGAGCTGGATCCTTCGGATGTCCGCATTTTCCTGGAGCGGGATCAGCTTCATAAAAAGCTGGGCTGGAGCTTCGAGGAACGGCTGGCGGATTACGAGGCCCATCCGGAGCTCATCGGGGGCCGGGACGATCTTTATATCGAATACATCACGCTGGTGAACCTCTGCGGAGAGCATCAGAAGGCATATGACTGCATCATGGGCAGAAGGTTCCATCCCTGGGAGGGCGGAGAAGGCAAGATCACCACGCAGTACACGCTGGCCCTTTTGGAGCTGGCGAAGCGGGCCCTGCGGGAAAAGGATTTCAAAAAGGCGGAGGCCCTGCTGAGGCAGGCGCTGGTCTACCCGGAAAATCTGGGCGAAGGCAAGCTGGAGGGCACCAAGGACAATCATCTGTATTATCATCTGGGACTGGCGCTGGAGGGACAGGGCCGCACACAGGAGGCGCAGGAATGCTTCGAGACGGCGGCCGTCGGCACGGACGAGCCTGCCGGGGCCATGTACTACAACGATCAGCCCGCCGATATGATCCTCTACCAGGGACTGGCCTTCCTGAAGCTGGGGAAGGTGCGCCAGGCCCGCGCCCGATTCTATCGGCTCATCGATTACGGCGAGCGGCATCTGGAGGACCGGGTCAAGATCGAATACTTCGCGGTATCCCTGCCGGAATTTCTGATCTTCGACGAGGATTATACGGCCAGGAACCGGGCCCATTGCTGTTACCTGATGGCGCTGGGCAATATCGGGCTGGGCGACACCGAAAAGGCGGCAGGATTCCTGCAGGAGGCGGTGAAGTGCGAGCCGTCCCACATGATGTGCCGGGTGTATACGGATTCCCTGAAGCGGGGATAGAGAAGCGGCGCGGACAGGCGCGCGGTGCGGAGCGGCGGCTCGGACAGGCGGTGCGGACGGGCGGTGCCGGCGGTCGGGATGAGACAGCCAGGGGCGGCCTGAGACGCCGGGCTATACTGAGACGCCGCCCCAAAACGGCGGCAGGGCAGCCGGGCGGCGCGATGAACGCGGAAAAAGGAGGAAAGCGTGGATATTTCTTTACAGGGCGTATGGGAAGCGGATATCGGGGACGGCAGGCGGTATCCCATGGTTCTGCCGGGGACGCTGGATGAGAACGGGATCGGACACCGGGACGCGAGGCCGAACCAGTGGCATCCGGACACCGATCTGGAAAAGCTGGACGAGATCTTTCATTCTGATGTGATCGCCACCCGTTTTACGAGAAAGCATACGTATGAGGGACCGGCTCGTCTGACGAAGCGGCTGGAGCCGGATGTTCGGGAGGCGCTGAAAAAAGAGATTGCGGCGGGAAAGCGGGTCTTCCTGGAAGCGGAACGGGCCAGGACGCTGCGGCTTTTTGTGGACGGGCAGGAGGTGCCTCATTATACGGAGGCCTCGCTGAGCACACCGCACGTTTTTGAGGTGACGGGACTGCTCGGCGCGAACAGTGAACTGACGCTGGTTTCGGATAATAGCTATCCCGGCCTGCCCCATGATGCCATCGTGTTTTCTTCGGCGGCCACCGACGAGACGCAGACCAACTGGAACGGCGCGGTGGGCTATCTGCGCCTGCGGACGGAAAATCCGGTTTTCCTGCGGGATATCCGGGTGCTCCCGAAGGGCGGCACGGTGACGGTAAAGGCCCGAATCTGCGCGGACAGGCCCTGGAGCGGCGTCCTGCGGATCCGCAGCGATGCCCTTCGGACGGATGTGTGGGAAAAGATTCGCGCGGGCGGTCCGAAAGGGAACGTGAAAGAAAGCGCTGGGAAGAATGCGGAAGAAAGTGCGGAAGGGAATGCGGGCGAAAACGCAGGGAAAAGCACGGAAGGGAATGTGGGTGAAAACGCAGGAGCCGGAACGTCTGTCGGTACGGTCGGGGAGATGGAGCTGGTTTTTGTCGGCCTGGCGCTGCGGGAGGACGTGCGCAGATGGGACCTGGAGGAAGGGAATCTGTATGCGCTGACGGTTTCTCTGTATGCAGAGGAGCGCGCGCCCGGCGAAGGCGCTGGCCGTGAGGGCGGCCAGGCGGAAACGGACGGGAAAGGTGAGGCCCGTGAGGCACCGGCGTTTCTTTTGACGGATGAAAAAACCGTGACCTTCGGCGTCCGGGATTTCGGGGACAACGGAGAGGGGCGGCTCGCCGTCAACGGGCGGGTCTTTTTCCTGCGGGGAGAGGCCAACTG
>CANQTI010000166.1 GCA_947626725.1 uncultured Eisenbergiella sp. | reverse complement strand
ATCCTCCAGCATGCTGACAAAAAGCCCCTGATCCCGCATATAAACCTTAAAGATGTTTTCCTCCGCATTCCCGTCCAACGGGAGTTCCGGAATGGAAAGATTGTAGCACCGGGAAATGATGCCCGCATCATCGATCCATTGCAGACTGCCGACATATTTTCCCGCGGAAGATCCTTTTTTTATGACGGAATACTGAAACTTTTTGTTTTCCTTGCTGAGCTGTCTGGGAATGGACTGAAAACACTCCTTAATGCAGGACTTATCTTTTTTTTCAGCATACTTCACCATATCGTCCTCATAGGAACGGACAATATCCCTCTGGATCTGCAGTACCTTGTCCATCCGCTTCGTATCCACAAAAGTCTGCACCGCGTCCGGCATTCCCCCCACCACAGCATACTGCAAAAGCAGCTGCCGCATCCGGTTATGAAGCGCCTCCGGGACCGGAGTTGCCGTTTCCATACACTTTTTCAGGATTTCGATGACCGGCGCCGTGATGCCGCATGCCCACAAAAACTCCTCAAAATCCAACGGATACATGTCGATCACCATTTCCGAGCCGACCGGTACGGATTTCGGCTCTTTGCCATATCCTTTCACTCCCAGCAGGGAGCCGGTTCCGATCACATCAAATCTCCCGTCGATCCGGAAAAATTTCAAAGCCGTCCTCGCCTCCGGACAGTCCTGGATCTCATCCAGCACAAGCACGGTTTCTCCGACCTCAAACACGGCATCCCGTCCCAAAAGCGCCGAAAGCATCATGACGATATGATCCGTCTCCAGAGACCCGGAAAAAACGGAAGCGTAATCCGGATTTTCAAAAAAATTGAGATAGACCACATGTTTATAGTTCTTCTTCGCAAAATCCAAAACGGAATATGTCTTCCCGCATTGTCTGCACCCCTTGATGATCAGCGGTCTACGATCCGGCATCGCCTTCCATTCCGTCAGAATTTGTTCGATCTTTCTTTTCAGCATAGCGGCAGACGCCCCCTTTATCCTATTCTCCTTTCTATTATATCCGATCGCGCAGCTTTTTCAATGAAGTTTTTCTCATTTTATAAACTTTTTCCAGCGACTTTTATACATAAATAGCAACTTTTTCTAATGAGTTTTTCTGTTTTTGCAATATTTTTGGAGCGACTTTTTCTGAGACATGTAGCTATCCGTGCCGGTCGGGCGGCCCAACGGGGGTGCGAGGACGGCCCTGCGGGCGGCCTGCTGCCAGAAGGATATTGCAAATGATTTTTGAACGGGTCTGAATCTTTAGATAGATAAGGATACGGACATTTCCGATCGTATCCCCATCTCAACGGAGCAAAAAAGAGGTATGCGAACATCCGGTGTTCGTATACCTCTTGATCAGTGGACCCGAAGGGATTCGAACCCTCGGTCTCTGCGTTGCGAACGCAGCGCTTTCCCAGCTAAGCTACGAGCCCAAGTCAGTGGAAGCAATGGGGCTCGAACCCATGACCTCTCGCGTGTGAGGCGAACGCTCATCCCGGCTGAGCTATGCTTCCATGTGCTGACAAATGATATTGTACCACTTTCCGAAAAAGAATCAAGCCCTGATTTTAATTTTTTTCTCCGTTTCAGGCTATTTTTTCTGTGCGTTTTTGCCCTCGGCCTTCTTTTTCTCCTCCGTATAGATATCGATCAGCTTTTCGATGATCATTTTTTTCACATAGACATCGAAGCTGAGCATGCAGACGAAGGAGAACATCTGCAGAAAACGCTGCTCCGATTCCGGCGCATCCCCGAAGGTCGTGCCCGCCTTCTGAAACTTGATCTTCACATCCTCCTTCAGGCGCTCCACCTCTTCCGGCTCCAGGGAAAACACCTCGTTGTACACATCCTCCAGCCGCATTCCCTCGTCCTTCTGGAAAAACTCATCCGCGATGGGCTTCAGGATCGTCTGGATGTCGTTGATGGACATGATATTTTTGTAATAATAGATAAAGATCAGGAGCAGAACATGCTCCTTGGAATACTTCTTCTTCACCGGCGGCGGCAGCAGATCGTTTTTGGCATAATTGTTGATCATCGTCTTGGTGAGCACCTTATCCTCCTGCGGATTTCTTGTGCTGTTCTTCAGACGGCTGCTCATGAAGGTCGTCACCTGATCCATATAGAGCTCGATATCCGGTATTTCCTGCGGATCGATATGCCGAATCCGCCCCAGACTGTCCAGGATGCTCTGCAGTAAATCTTCCGGCTCCAGCGTCATGATTCAATCTCTCCCCTCTGCGCGCACATAGCGCGTCACTTCATCCAGTCCCATATGGCCGCCGTAAATGTCCAGCGCCGTGCCGATAGTGATGTGAATGCGGTCCTTTCCCGCGTTCCTGATCTTGTCGATATCCTCAAAGGTGTGAATGCCGCCCGCATAGGTGATCGGGATCTGATTCCATCTGCCCAGCATCTCGATCAGCTCCTCCTCAATGCCGCTGCGCTTCCCTTCCGCATCCACGCCGTGGATCAGGAATTCGTCGCAAAAGGAAGCGAGCATCGTCAGGATATCCGGGGACAGCTCCACATTCGTATATTTCTGCCAGCGGTCGGTCACGATATAATAGCGTCCGTCCCGCTTACGGCAGCTTAAGTCCAGTATGAGATGGTTTCGCCCGATAGTCTCCATCAGGCGGTAAAGATGCTCGAAGCTGATGGTCCCGTTCTGAAAAACATAGGACGTGATGATGACGTGGGACGCGCCCGCATCCAGATATTCCTGCGCGGTCTCCGCCGTGATGCCGCCGCCGATCTGCAGACCGCCCGGATATGCCCGCAGCGCCTCCAGCGCCTGCCGCTTCGTCTCCTCATAATAAGGACTGTCTTTGTGGTTCAGCATGACCACGTGGCCGTTTTTCAGCTCCCGCTGCGCAAACAGCTTCGCATACCAGGCCGCCCCTTCCCGCGCAACGTAATTCTCCGCGGCCTGGTCGCCGCAGTCCCGCACGCTGGCTCCCACGAGCTGCTTCACCTTTCCGTTATGAATATCGATGCATGGCCTGAACTCCATGTCCCCTCCTTTTTTCTTCGACACAAAAATGCGAAAACTTCCTTTTACATCCATTTTACAGGAAAGATGCATTTTATGCAACGAAAACTCGCATACTAGGCGCGGAACGGTTCCATATCCGGTCTTTTTTCTTTCCGGCCGGAAATACGGGCCGCTCTGTCTGACTAAAAACATCAGCAGACAGCCGCTTTGCGGCAGAAAGGGAGGAAAACATGAAAAAGCTTTGGAAAGCGGTCCCGCTGGGTCTTCTGGTCTGCATGCTGTTCTTCGCGACAGGCTGCGGAAACAAAGACCGCAGAGACGATCAAACTGACATGGCTGGCAGCTCTGCCGCGGAAAGTCAGCAAGAATCCGTCAACGGCAAACAGGATAGTGCTGCGGAAAACCGTGAAGATGCCGGCGTCAGTTCAGGACACGATACCAACGGCGATTCTCTGACCAATTCCGTCACTGACCCGAACGGGAACCGTGACACCGGAATGAATGGGACGGGCAATACCGGAACGGACGAGAACAGCAGCTCGGCCAACACTTCCGGCAGCACAGCAAATGCCGACAGCGCAGCGGGCAGCACCGGCAGCACAGCAAATGCCGACAGCGCAGCGGGCAGCACCGGCAGCGCGGCGAGCAACTCCGGCGGCACAGCAAATACTGGCAATGCGGCGGATAACAACAGCGCGGCGGATAATGGCGGTGCGCTGGATGAGGCCGGCAATGCGGTGGGCAACGTGATCGACGATGCCGGCAACGCCATCGGCGAAATCGCGGACGATATCGGCAACGGCGTCCGCGACATCACAGACGGCCGCTAAAGCTGCGCGCCGACCCAAACGGCCGCAATGCGGCCGCAGACGCGTCCACAGGTGCATCCGGAGATGCGCCGACGCAAAAAGCAGGGATCATCCCTGCTTTTTGTCTGCCGTACTCCATGCCGTCTCAGACGCCCTTCTCGATCATGGAGCCATCCATATAGGCCTCCAGGAGCGCCTCCAGATGGGCGATATTTTCTTTCAGTTCTGTTCCCACGTCGGTGTCCGCCACATGCAGGCGGTGGGAAGCCGTCTCCACGATGATCGTGTCAGATACGATATCCGTCTCCTCCCGGATGGCCTTTTCCGCGGATTCAAAGGGCCTGTGCTCCACCAGGTTCAGGCCGTGGGA
>CANQTI010000165.1 GCA_947626725.1 uncultured Eisenbergiella sp. | reverse complement strand
TTTTTTCACATATACAGACAGCCGGGCCGGACGGAACTGCCCAGGATCTCCGGCAGCATTTCTTCCTTCGTGCCCCGTTTCTTAAGCTCCCCGTCCGCGATCAGCAGGATTTCATCCGCAATATCCAAAATCCGCTCCTGATGGGATATGATGAGGATGGAACCGTGGTTTTTCTCATGCAGCTTTTCAAAAACGCCGATCAGCTTCTGAAAGCTCCACAGATCGATGCCCGCCTCCGGCTCGTCGAACAGCGTCACCCGGGTATTGCGGGCCATCACCGTGGCGATCTCAATGCGCTTCAGTTCCCCGCCGGAAAGGCTGGCATTCACTTCCCTGCGCACATAATCTCTGGCACAGAGCCCTACTTCAGACAAATAGGTGCAGGCCTCCTCCACAGATACCTTTTTCCCGCTGGCCAGGCGGATCAGGTCGAACACCGTGATTCCCTTGAAGCGCACCGGCTGCTGAAACGCGTAACTGATGCCCATGTTGGCCCGTTCCGTCACAGATCTGTCCGTAATATCTTCGCCGTCCCACAGGATCTGCCCCTCCGTCGGCCTCCAGATGCCCGCAATCACCTTCGCCAGCGTAGATTTTCCGCCGCCGTTGGGCCCCGTGACCACCACGAAACGATTATCTTCCAGCGTAAAACTGATATTTTTCAAAATTTCCTTCTGGCTGCCGCTTTCCGCCACACCATAAGAAATGCCCTTTAACTCCAGCATATTCTTTCCTCCCATCTTTCCGGACACCCGGCATGTTTCCGGGCGGCCCCAAAGGCATTATAATGCATCGGCAGCAAAAAAACAAATGGTATTTCCGGCCCAACTCCGGAAAAAGCTGCAATAGCTCGAAAAATATGGTATAATGACCGCAGGTCATTATACCGCGCCGTCAGGCGCATAAAATCCGCCGGAGGCGGCACAGAACGGAGGAATGCATATGGAACTCAACACAAAGGGTCTTCTGGACCGAAAAAGCTGGGAAGCGGCCGGTTACAGACTGCCCGCTTTTTCAAGGCAGGCCGCCGGGGACGCGGCCAGGACATGTCCCCGCTGGATCCATTTCGGTGCGGGCAACATCTTCCGCGCTTATCAGGCTAATCTGATGCAGCAGCTTCTGAACGAAAAGAAAGCCGAGGCCGGACTGATTGTAGCCGAAGGCTTCGACTATGAAATCGTCGAAAAAATGTATCGTCCGCATGACAACTGCTCTATTCTTGTGACGCTGAAGGCGGACGGAAGCGTGGAAAAAACTGTCATCGGCAGCGTTGTGGAATCGCTGCTTCTGGATCGGGACAGGGAAACCGATTTTGCCAGACTCACCGATATCTTTTCGGCCAAAAGCCTGCAGATGGCCAGCTTCACCATCACGGAAAAAGGCTACAGCCTGACAGACGCGGGCGGCAGCCCCCTTCCTTCCGTCCTGTCTGACTTCGCGGCAGGCCCCCGGAAAGCCTCCAGCTATCTGGGCAAGATCTGTTCCCTGCTGTACGCACGCTATGAAAGCGAAAAGCTCCCCATCGCCATGGTAAGCATGGACAACTGCTCCCACAACGGGGACAAGCTGAAATCGGCCATGCTGGCCTTCGCCGAGGCCTGGGTAAAAAACGGCACCGCGGACGCCGGCTTTCTGGACTATGTATCCGATCCCTCCCGCGTTTCCTACCCCTGGAGCATGATCGACAAGATCACGCCCCGGCCCGATCCGAAGGTGGAAGCGATCCTTGCGGCCGACGGTATCGCAGACCCCATGCCCGTAGTGACCGCGAAGAACACCTGGGTCGCTCCTTTTGTCAATGCCGAGGAGTGCCAGTATCTGGTCATCGAAGACGCCTTTCCCAACGGCAGGCCGCCCCTGGAGGATACGGGCGTGATCTTCACCGACAAAAGCACGGTAGACCGGGTGGAAAAAATGAAAGTCTGCACCTGCTTAAATCCCCTTCATACAGCGCTGGCCATATTCGGCTGCCTTCTGGGCTATACGCTGATCTCGGAGGAGATGAAAAACCCGGCCCTGAAAAAGCTGGTGGAGCGCATTGGCTATGTGGAGGGCATGCCCGTAGCTGCCGATCCCGGCATCCTGGACCCCGGCCAATTTCTGTCCGAGGTGCTGACGCTCCGGCTGCCCAATCCCTTCATGCCGGACTCACCCCAGCGCATCGCCACCGACACCTCGCAGAAACTGCCCATCCGCTTCGGCGAGACGATAAAAGCCTACATCGCCTCCCCAAAGCTCTCCCCGACGGACCTGACCGCCATTCCACTGGTCTTCGCGGGCTGGCTGCGCTATCTGATGGGCATGGACGATTCGGGAAATGTCTTTCAGCCCAGCGCTGACCCGATGCTGGAGGCCGTAACGCCCTTCGTGGCGGACCTGACATTTGGCCGGACCTGTACCCTCCAGCAGTTGTCTTTGCTTCTCTCCAGGGCCGATATCTTCGGTGTGGACCTGATCGAGGCAGGACTGGCGGACCGGGTGATTTCGTATTTGAACGAAATGCTCACAGGCCCCGGCGCCGTAGCTGCCTTACTGAAAAGATATACAGAAACCGATTGATGTGCGCGCCTACCAGCAGCAGATACATACAGAAATACAGCCACAGCATGACCACGACGATGGCGGACAGGCTGCCATAGACGCTCATATCGTTGAAGGTTTCCAGATAGAAGGAAAAGCCGAAGGAAAACAGGTTCCAGGAAATGGCCGAAAAAACGGCGCCCGGAATCTGTTTTCTGATTTTCAGGGGCGCATTGGGTACGAAGGCATAGAGCAGCGTGAAGAAAAAGGTCAGCACCCCCCAGGCGAAAATGTGCTTCAGGTAGCGCAGCAGAGAAAGGAACCCCTCCAACATGGGAAAATGCTCTCCCACAACGCGCATCAGCGTATTGCCGAATACCATCAGCACCAGGGACAGCAGCATGAGCACCAGCAGAATGACCGTATAAAAGGAGGCGATGATGCGCTGTACAAAATAATTTCTGTCCTCCGCCACCCCGTTCATGGCGTTCAGCCCCCGCATCAGCGCCAACATTCCCTTTCCCGCCGACCAGATCGTGACGACGGCCGCGACGCTCACCAGTCCCACCGTGCTGTTGTAGACGGACTCGATCATCGCCGCCATTAACGGCGCCATGGGCGTTGGCATGACGTCCTGCACCGCGCCCAGCAGATCCGACTTCTGCAGCGGCGTAAAGGGCAGCAGGGAACAGACCAGGATGATGATGGGAATCAGCGAAAGAAAAATAAAGAAAGCGGAGCTGGCCGCATAAGCGTTCACATTCGTCCGGTTCATGTGGCGGGAAAATCCCCTGAGCAATCGGATTAGTTTTCTCATGTGTAATCAATCTCCTGATATTCGTTAATCGTATATATTTTGAATCTCACAGCCCCGATAAAAGAAACGCAGGATTTCATCCGCGTCCATCCCGGCCATCGCCATTCGCCGTGCGCCGTTCTGAGACATGCCCACGCCATGGCCAAATCCTCCTCCAGAGAGCGTATAGCCCGTGATCGCTCCATCTTCCCTATGCGTCCTCAGCACGAAAAATGCGCTCGGGAGAATCGCAGACGCCTCTGCCAGACTGCCGTCCTGACGGAGGACCTTCGTTTTCCCATCGCAGAGCACAAAGCGGATATTGTACTCGGTTTTCAATAGGATCGCCTCTTCCTCCCCGGTGATCAACAGGGATTTCACCACCCCGCCCGCCCCGGTTTCCAGGACAGAAATATCCAGGATCCTGCCTAACTTTGCCGGCTCTTTTTCAGCATAACTCCCGTCGGAACGCTGTATAAGAACATTGGAGGGATTGGCCCGCCACCGCTGCGCGATCGCCCGATTCACGGCGTCTATGTCCAGCGCCTGCACTTCATACTGCCACCGATACCAGGGCTCCTCCTGCTCATAATAACCGTCCTGAGAGCGGATCTCCAGGCCCTGCAGATAGGGATACTTTTCCTCATTACCATCCATCCATACGGAAGCGTCGGTTCCAAATCCGCAGGAAGTGGAATAGTAATAGGCCTCCGCCACTTCCCCTTCCCAGAAAAGCGTCTCTCCCTTTGTCAGCCGAACCGCTTCGGTGGACATCGCGTTCTCCGCAAGGTTCTGATAGACCTGATAGCTGACACTGTCATCCAGATGGGCCCCGTACTCCCCCAGTCCGGCCCTGAGCATCCGT
>CANQTI010000164.1 GCA_947626725.1 uncultured Eisenbergiella sp. | reverse complement strand
ACATGTCCCGGCGTGTCGATCAGGTTGAAAATGTACTCCTCCCCGTTCTTCGCCCGGTAAATGGTGCGCACGGCCTGGGCCTTGATGGTGATGCCCCGTTCCCGTTCCAGCTCCATATTGTCCAGGACCTGCTCCTGCATCTCCCGGCTGGTCAGAAGCCCCGTTTTTTCTATAATGCGATCCGCCAAAGTCGATTTCCCGTGATCGATATGGGCAATGATACAAAAATTTCTGATATTCTTTCGATTTATGTTGGCCATCGCTTCCTCCTGTTTTTCACAAAACAGTATAGCAAAGCCTTCGCCGCCGGTCAACCGTCATATCCGAAATCCGCTCCCGACAGTTCCAGATCCAGCATCCGGGCCAGGGGAATACAGGCATTGCAGCACTCCTCGTATGTATTGTTCTGGGCGCCCATTTCGATCAAAAGATACCGCGGTTTCAAATGCATGTTGTAGCGATATCCTTTCAGATAGATCCGCCGGGTAAGGCCCGGATAATATGCGTTGCAAAGCACCTGCATCTGGAAGGAAAACGCCAGATTGTCCGCAAGATTATCGTTGGGCAGATAGTCAATGTCCCCGTGCTTTCTCGTGCGGGACAGCCCGTTGAAGAACATGAACATGGCGGTGGGCCGTCCGTCGATCTGCGTCACAAGATGCTGGTCCGAGGCGATCTCGTCCCGATGCAGGTCAATGACCACCTCGATGCCGGGGTTCTCGGCAAGAAGGGCTTCCAGCTCCGGCAGGGAATTGTTATAGGCGTAATCCCGATCCTCCACATCATATTTCCCCAGATGGTGCAGCACACTGTAGCCGTACTGCTCCCGCAGGATCTGCGCCAGCACTTCCCCCACCCCCATGATCGCAGTGTTTTCGTCTCCCGGCACGGAATCGAGAAAGGCCTCCTGGGAATGCGTATGATAGATCAGAATCTGAGGCGTCCCATCCCCGCGCTTTTCGATGGACAGATCCCGCCCCAATAATTCTTTCAGATTCAGCTGACTCTCATCGATGGCCGTAGAGGCATCCACCGCATAAAATTCCTTTACCAATTCGTCATATTTTTCATAATATTCCCACTGATAGATTTCCCGTTCCAGCCCTTCCGAAACACCAGCGTCTCCTCCCAATCCTCCGGCTGGATTCTGTACGCCATCAGTCTGCCCTCCGCCGTTTTCCGCACCGTCCGGGCCGTCTGTACCCGCAGCGTTTTCCGCCGTCTCCCCGCTCTCATATTCTCCGTTCCCGCATTCTGTCTGTCCCCATCCGGCGCTCTCACCATCGTTTTCCGCCATTTCCCATCCGGCGCTCTCGCCCGTACCGTTTTCCATGCGAACCAGTTCCTCCAGCCCGTCCGCTCCCTGCCTCCGTCCGCCGGACTGTTCCGGCGTCAGCATTTCCTCCGCGGAAAGGCTATCCGTATCCTCATCCCGTCCTTCCGCACGGATAATCTCCTCACAGGTGTCATAGCTCTCGTCCTGCAGGCGAATCCCCCGTTCCCGGCATAAAAAACGCAGAACGGGAAAAGCTTCCGCCCACCCGCCCGATTCCATGAAATGATCCGCAAAAGGAAACGCCGGATTCCAGAAGGATACCATTTCGCTCTCCAACTGTTTCAGCAGAAGTTCTCCGGCTCCGTCCGACACACCGTTTCGCACAGCCAACCAGGCCGCACATGCGGCCAGCGCAGCCGCGGCCGCCCTGTATCCGGTTTTTCTGACGCTGTCCCATTTTCTCATGGGAAAATATATGCGGCCGCGTCAGCCAAATATGCCATTTGGCACAGGCCGTCCCGCTTATGCCTCCGCCTCCATGTTCAGGGCGATATTGATCCCCTCTGAGACGGTAAAGCTCAGCCTCTTGATCGTTTCATCAATATCCTTACTGGTCACATACATATTATTCAGTTCCGACATGGCCTGCGGATGTTCCCTGGCCGCGATGAGCTTCAGCCCGCTTTCTTTTTCCATTCGTTCCAGGGCATCCCCCACGATGGTGGCCGCATCCACCACCGTGGGCACACCGATGGCGATTACCGGCACGCCCAGCGAATCCTTCGTCAGCGCATTCCGGTGATTGCCCACACCAGAGCCCGGATGAATGCCCGCATCGGACACCTGTATCGTCCGGTTCAGCCGCCTGGTGCTGCGCGCCGCCAGCGCATCGACGGCAATCAAAAAATCAGGCTTCGTTTCTTTCACCACCCCATGGATGATCTCCGCGCTTTCCATCCCGGTTTTCGCCATAACGCCCGGAACAATGCAGCTGATGCTGTGCATCTTTCCTTTCGCATAGGCCGCCTTACCGAATTCCATCACCACATGCCGATTCACGAACAGATTATCCGCCACGCCGGGCCCCAGGGAATCCGCAGTCACATCCCGATTCCCTAACCCTACCACCAGCACGGATTGTTCCTTTTCCACGTTCGGCATCACACTCTTCAGCTGTTTTGCCAGCTCTTCGGATACTTCCCGGTGATATGCCTCGTCCTGCTCCGTCAAAGCGGGCGCCTCCAGCGTGATATACGTCCCCATGGGTTTTCCCATGCATTTCGCGCCATTTTTCGTTTCAATCTTCACTCTGGTGATTTTGATGCCGGATTCCTCTTTTTCCTCCTCTTCCAGAACGACGCCCCGGATTTCGCCGCCCGAGCCCCCGATCCGCTCCCGATCCTCCAGCGCCAGATCCGTCCGTACCGCAAAACTGCTCATCTTTCTCTCCCTCCGCCGAACGCGCCTTCCCGTTTTCCGCCGCTCCGGCTTCCGTTTCCTCTTTCCTCATAATATGACGCTGCCCCGCCGGATGCCCTCTCCCGCCGCACAGCAGGGAAACGGACAGCCGGGACAGGCCGCCGGTCCGTTTCCCTGCTGTGCCTATTTTTTGCAAAAATACGCAAAATATGTATTGACAGAACTGGCTTCGTATCCTAAAATACTTTTGTATGTTTACATTAGAACGTCCGTGTCCGGCTTTAATGAAACAGACCCCGAATATACAGGTTGATTGATGGAGGTATTATTGTGGCTAATATTAAATCTGCCAAGAAGAGAATCCTTGTGAACAGAACCAAGGCGGAAAGAAATAAAATGATCAAATCCGCTGTGAAAACGTCCATTAAGAAAGTTCGCGCTGCGATCGATGCGCAGGACCAGGAGGCTGCAAAGGCTGCTCTGCTCGCTGCCACTTCTACGATCGACAAAGCCGCCAGCAAGGGCGTTTATCACAAGAATACGGCTTCCCGCAAGGTATCCCGTCTGGCGAAGGCCGTGAACGAGATGGCATAAGCCGTCCGTTTCTTTCATGCACGAGAACAAACCGAACGAATCCCCTGTTCAACCGTCGGAACAGGGGATTTTTCATGCGCCATTCTATGCAAAACGCCTTTCTGCGGCACAGACAGGAATCGGCCAGACAGGCGTCTCCTCCAGTCCCGCGAAAACCGGCCCCTCTTTCCGCGACCAAAGCGTTTTTTATTCTCCTTCTGACAGGCCAAGCCCCAGTGCCGTGATCAGCGCCCAAACATAAGGCGCTCCGAAACAGCACAGGCTCTTGGGGCCCGTAATCCTGTGTTCTTCATCCGCCCGAAGCTTTTCCAGGGCGGTGCGAAAAGTGGCATACGTGATGGATTTGGATCTGCGGTCCACAAACATTTCCCCGCCCCTGATCGTATACTGAAAAGGCAGTTTCTTTGCGGTATAAAAAACTTCTCCCTGATGCGCTTCCAGTTCTTCCCAGAAATTCTGTTTTTCCATAGCCCGCTTGCCTCCGGGCGCTCAACGCGCATACTGACTGTTATAGAGAGTCGCGTAAAAGCCTCCCTTTTTCAACAGCGATTCATGATTCCCCTGTTCAATGATCTGGCCGTCTCTCATGACCAGGATGATATCCGCTGTCCGAATCGTGGACAGCCTGTGCGCGACAATAAAACTGGTCCGCCCTTCCATCAGCTTCGCGAAAGCGTTCTGGATCTTCATCTCCGTTCTGGTATCAATGGAAGAGGTCGCCTCATCCAAAATCAGCATGGGCGGCGTGCAGAGCATGAGCCTGGTGATGCACAGAAGCTGTTTCTGCCCCTGAGAAAGACTGCCGCCGTCTTCTCCGATCACGGTATCGTAGCCATTGGGCAGCCGCATGATAAAGCTGTGCGCATGACAGGCCCTCAGCCGCAGTACGTCCTCTGGCGT
>CANQTI010000163.1 GCA_947626725.1 uncultured Eisenbergiella sp. | reverse complement strand
ATTGAGGATTTCAGCGTCGCGCTGGAGGTGGATAACATTTCCACCATCAAGGACCTCATCCGAAAGGGGCTCGGCGTTTCCATCCTGCCGCAGAGCGCCTGCATGGATGAACTGCGCAAGGGGAAACTGACCGCCCTGCCCATTGAGAACCTCAGCATGATCCGGGAAATGAACATCGTATATCATAAGGATTTTGCGCACATCGATATTTTGAAAGGGATCATAAAGAGCTATCAGGAGGCGAAAAACAGATGATCTAAGAGCTATGCGTTTTGATGACAGAGTCCTTGATGCGGACAGGGACGCACTGCTGGTGTCCCTGCCGGGGACGGGGATCGGTCGGGTGATCGGACCGCGCCGGACAAGAAAATTCCGGCAGGAGATTTGGTTTGTATCAAGTATTTGCTGCAAATTAATCTTGGTTTCGTTTTCTTTTCTTCCTCTCCCGCACACATTCAGTCAGAAGATACTCCACCTGGCTGTTGATGGAGCGAAAATCCTCTTCGGCCCAGGCGGCGATTTCGTCCCAGAGGCTGGGAGAAAGGCGGAGAAGCATTTGCTTTTTCGCCTTTTCCCGTTCTTTCAGGGATTTTTCTTTTTTCAGGATCTCCTGTTCGAGGGACTGGATGTGTTCCAGCCGTTCCTGTAATTGTTTTTCTTTTTCATCAATGTTCAGGGACATGCGCAACCTCTGTTTTCGATACGGCGGCCAATGTTGGTGCTTTTCTTCTATTTTAATAGATGCTTCCGCTGTTTACAATGGGCTGAGCGTCTTTATTTCCGCAGAGGACCACCAGCAGGTTGCTGACCATAGCGGCCTTGCGCTCCTCGTCCAGCACCACGATCTCCTCTTCGCCCAGCTCGTCGATGGCCATTTTCACCATGCTCACCGCGCCCTCTACGATCTTTTTCCGGGCGGCAATGATGGCCACGGCCTGCTGTCTCTGCAGCATGGCGGCCGCGATCTCCTCTGCATAGGAAAGATGGGTGATGCGTACTTCCAGAATTTTCAGACCGGCGTCGGACACTTTGCTCTGCAGTTCCTCCGTCATGCGCGCGGCGATCTCCTGGCTGCTCCCGCGCAGCGTCTTTTCGTCCTGTTCCCCGTCTTCGTCCTCATCGATGATGTCGTAGGGATAGAGGCGGGCCACATTGCGGATGATGGAATCGCACTGAATGGAAAGATAGCGCTTGTAGTTGTCCACCTGAAATACGGCCTTGGTGGGATCCGCCACCTGCCAGAGCACCACAGCGCCGATGATGACCGGGTTGCCCAGCATATCGTTGACCTTCTGTTTGTCGTTGTTCAGCGTCAGGATCTTGGTGGAAATTTTATTGCTGCTGGTATTGGTGCTGTTCCCGGAGGCTGTGGTGACTACCGTTTTCCCGCCGGGGTTGACGGCGGAGCAGAACGGATTCGTGTGATAGAAGCCGGGCCTGCGGATCGTGCCGTAATAGCTGCCGAACAGGGTCAGAACCATGGCCTCGTTGGGATTGACGGAATGAAATCCGGCGCACAGGATGCACAGCGTGACGAGAGCGAGGACGCTGAAAATAATGAGGATGACGGCCGGAACGGTCCTTCTCAGGTCAGCGAGAAAACAGCCGCTCATCAGGATCAGGATCGCGATGGGAAAACAGACCAGAATGGCGGCCAAGACGCCGGGCCCTCTCCTGGCGGTGATTTCCCTTTCCTCCGGAGGTGTGTTTCGAAGAGAAGCGCTTTCCGCGGGATCATACGTCTGTGTCATTTGTAACTCCCTTCTGCCGCTGTTTGCGGCAATATGATATTATTTTGATATCATTAAAATATCATCATCTAAAAAGAATGTCAAGAGCCGGACAGAATTTTTTTCGGCGCCCGGTGTTCCAGGGAGTGAGAAACGTTCCGCTGTGAAGAGTGCGGCTGCGGATGTACGGGCCTTGGTGCCGGGCGTATCCGCAGCCGCGCTCCCTATGGGGGGACCTTCCGCTTCGGTGAAAAGCGGCCCTCCCATGCGCGCGGCATTTTGGAGATCGGCTCCGCCGCGTTTTGGGGTGGCAAAACGCCGCAAAATGTGATATGCTGAATACGGACGGCCGGACGGCCGGACGGCACGGGGCCGGGAAGAAACGACAGCAGCCCGGCGCTCTGCGGGGGCGGACCCTTTGGAAGGGGCAGCGTCCGGAAAACAGGTTTTGGGAAAAGGACAGGTGGTACATGATGGAAAACAAAATGAACGTAAAACCGGGCAAAAAAATTCTCTACTGCACGAAATGCGGGGCGGAGATCGAAACGAAGTGGTGGAAGAAGATGCCGAAAAAGTGCGTGAACTGCCATGCGACCTTCACTCCCATCCCTTCCGACGGCTACGGGATGACCTGTGTGTTGATGATCCTCATGCTGGCGCTGGAATTTCTGCTCCTGCATCTGATCCTGGGGGAGAGCAAATTCGTGTGGCTGATCCTGGCCGTGACCGTGTTCCCGATCCAGCGCTGGGCCGAGAACTGGTATCGGCTGCGCGGGAAGATACGCTTTAATAATGTGGGTCTGAAGGACGAGGAGAAAAAAGAATGAATTTCGGAAAGATCATTTCCTTTAAGACAGAAGGGAATCGAATACTCCTTCATTTTGAAAAAATGGACGGGCGGCTGGAGATCCTGACGGAAAAGATCGTGAACGTGTTTGCGGGATTTGTTTCGCCGGATCACCGTTCCAGGGCCATTGAAGGGGAAAAGGCTCGGCCCACGGATTTTTCCGTTGCTGAGGAAATGGGGATAGAGCGCGCCGTGGTCGTATGCACTGGCTCATTGACAGTCAAAGTATATGACGACTTTGAGGTAGATTTTTATCGGGCGGACGGCACCTTGCTCTGCCGGGATTATCGGGGAGAGAGAACGCCGCTGCCCCGAGTCAGCCCTGCGCAGCAGGCGCTGATGGAAGCAGAGGGGCATAAGTCCGGAGAGGGCGCGGAGGAATCCGTCGAGGTGCTGAAGCGGATCGAAGGGGACGAAGCCTTTTACGGGCTGGGGGACAAGACCGGCTTTCTGGACAAACGGGGTTATGAGTATGTGATGTGGAACACGGACGATCCTGCCCCGCAGATGGACAATTTCAAGTCCCTGTACAAATCCATCCCGTTTTTCATCACGCTGCGCAGGGACGCGGTGTTCGGGCTGTTCTTTGACAATCCCTGCCGCTCCGTTTTCGATATGGGGAAGGAATCGCCGGACTATTACCGTTACGGCGCGGCGGGCGGCAATCTGGACTATTATCTGATCGCCGGAGAAAATATGCCCGAGGTGGTGGGCGGCTATACCTATCTGACGGGGACCGCGCCGCTGCCGCAGAAATGGACGCTGGGATACCAGCAGAGCCGCTGGAGCTATATGTCGCAGGAGGAGGTTCTGGACGTGGCCCGGAAAATGCGGGAATGTGAAGTCCCCTGCGACGCGATCCATCTGGATATCGATTACATGGACGGCTACCGGGTGTTCACCTGGAACAGGGACCGCTACGACAGCCCGGAGGGTGCGGTCGCGGCGCTGGCGGAGCAGGGCTTCAAGGTCGTGACCATCATCGATCCCGGTGTGAAAAAAGAAGAAGGATACTATGTCTACGATGAAGGCGTGGAGAACGGTTATTTCGCCGTCACGCCGGAGGGAGAGATCTATGTCAACGCCGTCTGGCCCGGAGATGCGGTCTATCCGGATTTCGGCAGTCAGAAGGTGCGGGACTGGTGGGCCGGAAAACAGCAGTTCCTGCTTGATAAGGGCGTGCGCGGCGTCTGGAACGATATGAACGAACCGGCCAGCTTCCGCGGGGAGCTGCCGCAGGACGTGGTGTTCACCGACGAGGATGCGCCTTCGGATCACGCCCGGATGCACAACCTGTACGGGCACAACATGGCGAAGGCCACCTATCAGGGCCTGAAGGAGCGGGACGGCCGCAGGCCCTTCATCATCACCCGGGCCTGTTACGCGGGCACGCAGAAATACAGCATCGCCTGGACCGGGGACAATCACAGCATCTGGGCCCATCTGCAGATGCTGATCCCTCAGCTTTGCAATCTGGGCTTAAGCGGCATGCCCTTCGTGGGCACCGACGTGGGCGGGTTCGGCTCGGATACGACGAAGGAGCTTTTGTGCCGCTGGGTGCAGGCGGGCAGCTTTTCCCCGCTGTTCCGCAACCACTCCGCGCTGGGCGTGCGCTATCA
>CANQTI010000162.1 GCA_947626725.1 uncultured Eisenbergiella sp. | reverse complement strand
GATATGGGGCCTACAGGGCTCGAACCTGTGACCCTCTGCTTGTAAGGCAGATGCTCTCCCAGCTGAGCTAAGACCCCGTATCACCATGCCGTCTACTGACGACTGCTTGATTAGTATACAAAAATCACCGAAAAAAGTCAAGCACTATTTCAAATTTTTTTGCGATGGACCCAGAAGGGTTATCCGGCCGCGGCCTGCTGCGCCAACGCATCCATCCACGCCTGATATTCCCGCATGATGTCCCCGTAGGAAACCGCCCAGCACTTCCCGTATGTGTCCCCGCCGGAAACATTGCCGAGCCAGACGCCCTCCATACTGTAAAGCCCGCCGCCGCTGGAACCGAAAGAAGCCATGGAATAAAACTGGATCACATTCTGCTTGGGGTTGTTCGGATATATCACGCTGGCCTCATCCAAAACCCCCGGCAAGATGAGGGAATTGGGGCCCTGGGATGAACTGACTGCGAACACCGGATCCCCGGTTTTTTTTGCGATGGCACCCACATCCGCCCCGACAGCCGGCAGAATGGAGAGAAACGTCTGCGGCTCCAGCGCAGCGCAGGGGACCAGAAGGAAGCCGACATCCATATCCGCATTTCGGTAAGCCATATATGCCTGATGAACCGTTCCGTCCGCAAATTCTACAAAGGTATTGGCATGCTTCAGACAATGCGCCGCGGTGGCGATATAAACCTGATATGCGTCCACCTTCATAATCACGCCGCTGCCTTCGCTTTTATAGATCAGCCCGTCCGCATCCGGATCGCTGCGGTTGTCTACACGGACATTGTGCCCGACGGTGCGGGCCGCGGCCGCAGCCGCCTGTTCCTGCATATCCAGTGCGGTCTGCGCAACCTCCCCATAAGTCAGCTCCAGAGAAAACGGCTCCGCATTCGCCTGCAATGGAACCAACAGAATCCACAGCGCAGCCAAAAGCGCTCCCCATCGTCTTATCTGCCATCCTTTCCACATTTCCGACATCTCCCTTCGCCGCCGGCCTTTTGCATCCGCCCCGGCCTCCGCGTCCGTTTCACATCCGCTCCGGCGCTGAAAATCCCAACACATCGATGCAGGTTTCCAACACGCGGCGCGTCAGACAAAGCAGCCCGACCCAGCTCTCCCGCTGCGCCCGGTCCTCTTCTGTGAGAATCTTCGTTTCATGGTAGAATTTGTTGAAAGCGTTGGCCAGGTCATAAATAAAAGCGCAGACCCTGTGCGGTGCGGCCTCCTCACAGGCAGCCTCCATCATGGCATTAAAGCCGCATAGCTGCAGCATCAGTTCCTTTTCGGAGACGTTGGCAGCATCCAGGATCTTTAGGCCTTCCAAAGTACCGCCGCCCTCTCCGTATTTGCTCAGGATCGACTTGATCCGTACAACGGTATACAGGATATACGGCCCGGTATCCCCCTCAAAGGAGGTGAACCGATCCACGTCGAAAATATAATCCTTAGACGCCTGATTGGAAAGATCGCCATATTTCAGAGCGGACAGACCGACCACCTTCGCCGTTTCCTGCGCCTCCTCTTCTCCGATCTCATGACGGCTCTCCATGATCTTTCGCAGCATTTCTTTGTTGATATCCCCGATCAGCTCCTCCAGCCGCATGACGCCGCCGTCCCTGGTTTTAAAGGGCTTGCCGTCTTTTCCGTTCATGGTTCCGAAAGGGATATGGGTAAGCTGGGTTTCCGGTTTCACGATGCCTGCCTTTCTGGCCACCCGGAATACCTGCTGAAAATGCATTTCCTGCCGTTTATCCGCCAGGTAAATGATAGAATCCGCATGCAGATTCTCCATCCTGTCCTTGATCGTCGCCAGATCCGTCGTGGCATAGAGGGCCGCCCCGTCGGATTTCAGAATGATGCAGGGCGGAATCTCCCTGGCATCCGTCTCTTCCTTCACATCCACCACCAGCGCGCCGTCGCTCTCATAAGCCAGTCCGGACGCCTTCATGGCTTCCACCATCTCCGGAATAAAAGGTTTGGCGTCGGATTCCCCCTTCCAGAGATCGAAATAAACCTCCAGGCTCCCGTATACCTTTTTCAGATCCGGCAGGGATACCGCCATGATATGTTTCCAGAGCGCATCATAACCGCGCTCTCCCCGCTGTATCTTCAGCGTGGCCTCCAGCGCCGCCTGCCGATAGGCGGGATCGGCCTTCGATCTCGCGCTGGCCACAGGATAAATCTCCCCTAAGTCGGAAACCGTAAAAGGGGCCTCTTTCGGATATTCGCCCGTATAATCTTCATCGAAATAGACCAGTTCGGGATGCCGCTCCTTCAGTTCGGTACAGATCAGCCCCATCTGCGTTCCCCAGTCCCCTAAGTGTACATCCCCGATCACATGATGCCCGCAGTAACGGCAAATCCGCTTGATGCTCTCGCCGATGATGGCCGGGCGCAGATGTCCCACATGCAGAGGCTTGGCCACATTGGCACCGCCGTAATCTACCACGATGGTCTTAGGCGTCTCCGGCATTTCCAGGCCAAACTTTTCTTCTGCGTCCATGGCGTTCACATATCCGCTGACAAAGCTCTCTTTCAGCTTCAGATTCAAAAACCCCGGCGCCGCTGCCTGCACCTGGGAAAATACCGGACTGTCCGCCAGCTTTTCCGCCACATCGCCCGCGATCACGACCGGCGCCTTATGGTACAGCTTTGCACCCGCCATGGCGCCATTGCACTGATATTCACACAGATCCGGACGGTTGGAGAGCGTCACCCGGCCCAGCTTTGGATCATAGCCGGCAGCTTCAAAACCGCGCCCCATCTCCTCCGAAATACAGTCCAGAAATTTTTTCATCCGTTTTCTCCTCCTGTTTTTGCCGCTGCGCCCTGGAAAAAACACAGCCGCAATAATTCTGCCGATACAAACCGTATGCGCGGCTCAGCTCAATGGAGCGCTGATAGCCGCCTTTCTTCTTAAAATCCGAAGGCAGATATGCTGCCCCGTACTCAGCTCCAACCCGCCTTCCGATCTCATTCAGCTTATCCGCATTCTTCAAGGGACTGATCGTCAGCGTGGTCGTAAAGAAATCGTACTTTCCTTCTTTTGCCAACTTCGCCGCCTCCCGCAGGCGCAGCTCGTAGCAGACAAAACAGCGCTCACCGCCCTCCGGGCAATCCTCCAGGCCCTTCACGGCCTCAAAATAAGCCAACGGTTCATACGGGCCTTCCACAAACTGAATCGGAACAGGAGCCTCGGAGCGCTCCATCCCCGCACCGTCCTGGCAGGCCCCCGCCGTTTGTTCCCCCTGCGGCACCCGGCCTCTCCCCTGGGCGTTCAGCGTCTCGATCAGCCGTTTTTGCTCTTCCACTCTGCGGCGGTATTCCTCCGGCATGGAAATATTGGGGTTATAGTAAAAAACCGTGATCGCAAAATACTGTCTGAGATACTCCAGACAATAGCTGCTGCAAGGGGCGCAGCAGCTATGCAAAAACAACCTGTGCCGACAGTCGGGAAGCGTCTGCAGCACCTTCTCCATCTCTTTCTGGTAATTGATCCGATTCATATAAATCCTTCCGGGCCGATCTGCCGACCGAAGATCCGGCATAGGGTCCGCCGTTTTTCAGCGAAAATACGCCACACCCGACTCGAAGAGCTTCAGATCCTGTTCGCCGTAAATATTGATGGCTACGCCGTCGCCCCGGCGTTCGGCATGGGCCATCTTGCCCAGGATTCTGCCGTCCGGTGAAGTGATGCCTTCAATGGCTGCATAGGAACCATTGACGTTCCATTCTGCGTCCATGGAAACATTTCCCGCAAAATCCGCGTACTGGGTGGCCACCTGTCCGTTGGCGAACAGCTTGTCGATCCACTCCTTCGGCGCCACAAAACGTCCCTCTCCGTGGGAAGCCGGATTGGTATAGACCGCACCCGGCTTCGCACCCGCGAGCCAGGGAGATTTATCCGATACCACTTTGATATAAACCATTTTGGAGATGTGACGGTTGATGGTATTGAAGGTCAGCGTGGGCGAATCCTCCCTCTGTCCCACGATCTGTCCATAGGGCACCAGACCCAGCTTGATGAGGGCCTGGAAACCATTGCAAATGCCCAGGCAAAGTCCATCCCGTTCGTTCACCAGCCGCATCACCGCCTCCTTGATCTTCTCATTCTGAAAGGCAGTGGCAAAAAACTTCGCGGAACCGTCCGGCTCGTCGCCCGCGGAAAATCCGCCGGGGAACATGATGATCTGCGCCTG
>CANQTI010000161.1 GCA_947626725.1 uncultured Eisenbergiella sp. | reverse complement strand
GCCGCCGTGCGCATATCCACGCCCGCGCCGAGCAGCAGACTGATGGGATCCCTGGAACAGCCGCCGGACAAAAACGCGAGATAATCCTTCACCGCGGGCTCTCCCTGCTCCAGGATGCGGCGGGACAGCGCCATTGCGGCCGAAAAGCCAGTGGCGTACTGGAACACATAAAAATCGTAATAGAAATGCGGGATCCGCGCCCACTCCATGTCGATCTGAGGATCCACCGTCACCTCGGGTCCGTAATAGAACAGGTTCAGCTCCCTGTACATTTGGTTCAGCAGCTCCACGGTGAGGCATTCTCCCCGTTCGCTGGCGGCATTGATCTTCATTTCAAATTCCGCGAACATCGTCTGCCGGTACAGCGTGGTCCTAAACTGCTCCAGAAAATAATTGATCAGATACGCCCTGGTCCGCTTATCCTCCGTCTTTTTGAGCAGATGCTGCATCAGCAGCGACTCGTTGCAGGTGGAAGCGACCTCTGCGACAAAAATCACGTAATCGCTGTCCACATACGGCTGATTCTTATGGGAAAACCAGGAATGCAGCGCATGCCCCATTTCGTGGGCCAGCGTGAACATGGAGTCCAGCGTGTCCTTATAGTTGAGCAGCACATAGGGATGCACCCGCTGCCCGGCGGAATAGGCGCCGCTGCGCTTTCCCCGGTTCTCGTACACGTCGATCCAGCGGTTCGAAAAGCCCTCCCGCAGAATATCCGTATAGCCCTCCCCCAGCACGGACATGGCTTCCAGCACTTCCTCCTTCGCCTTCGCGTAAGGGATCTTCACATCGGCCTCCGGCACCAGGGGCGAATACAGATCGTACATGTGCAGCTTTTCCACGCCCATCTGCTTTTTGCGCAGCTTCATATAACGGTGCAGATACCCGATATCCGCGTGCACCGCCTCGATCAGATTCTGATAGACCGAAACCGGCACGTTCCCGGCATCCAGCGACGCCTCCATGGTGCTGGCGTATTTGCAGCTCGAGGCATAGAATTTCATCTGATTGACCTGCGCGTTCAAAAGCGCGGCCGACGTGTGGATCACCTTCTCATATCCTTCATAGAGAGAAAGAAAAGCGTCCCTCCTCACCTGACGCTCCTGGCTCTGCAGCAGAGACAGAAAGCTCCCGTTGGTGACCTCCAGGCTCTCCCCCGCCGCATTCACCACCGGCTTAAACCGCAGATCCGCATCGTTCAGCGCGGAAAAGACCGTATAGGGCGCCTGCGCCATCTCCACGGCGTCCGTCAAAAGCTTCTCCAGCTCCGGCGAGAGCACATGCTCTTTCCGGCGGCGCAGCTCCTCCAGCATGCGCCGGTAGACCAGAAGCTCCTCCTTCTCCTCATAAAACCGCTGCAGCGTCTCCTCCGGGACCGCCAGAATCTCCGGATCAAAAAAAGCCGTCAGGCTGCCGCATTCCATCCGCAGTCTGGATGCCTTCGCGGACAGGGAAACGCCGGAGGCCTCCGCCACGTCCTGATCGTGATATCTGGCCGCGTATCCGCAGACGTCCCCAAAAAGACAGGACAGCTGTTCGTCCAGCCTGCAGAACCGCAGCAGATTGTCCGCGCTTTCCGCCAGTCTTCCCTGCATGGCCGCGGCCTCTTCCGCAGTCTGCCTGGCCTTTTCGCAGTCCGCCTCCCAGGCCTGCACATCCGCATACAGATCCTCCAGCGCCCAGGTATTCTCCGGCGCGACATCTCTGCGCGCCGGGATTTTTCCGCCCTCACCCATATCTTATCCCTCCCTGAAAAGCAATCTGATCATATGTTTCGGAGAAAACCGCGGCAGACGCATCGGCCCTTTTCCATTCTGCTCAACCGGATTTTCCCGTACTGCGAAATCATTTTATCATTTTTTCAGCGCCATTGCAACGGTACATTATGCAGACGGTTTCAATCACGGTTAAAGAGAAGGCTGTCTTTTTGCCTGACAGTCTGCCAAAGGAGCAGGAATATCATCGGGATTTTGCCGCCAGAACAACAGACGGCCGCGCGCTGACCGCAGAACAGAAAAAGGCGGTGCGCCCGTTTACAGACACACCGCCGCAAAAGAAAAGATTCCCTTTCGGGAACCTTTTCTTTTTTATATTTAGAAAGGAAGAAAAATGAAAAAGTTTTTTTGGCCTCTTGCTTTGTATGGTTTTATGATACACAGCGAATATGAGGAAAGAATGATAAAAATATGTACTTTTTGTAAACGTTTTTTATCATTTTTTGACGCACCAGCGATATTGGTACGGGGCCAGAGCCGCATTCTGCAGATCCACATCCTCTCCCGAAAAAAGATCCCGGTAAACACCGCACAGGCCAGGAAGGTGCGCCTGCTGCGGCTCTTCGGAAAAGTTGGCGAGGCAGACCAGCTCCCCTCCCGCTTCTTTCTCCAGCGTCCTGCGGATCGCAAACACCGGTCTGGCGCCCGTATCCCACGTCGTCACCCGGGCGGCGGGGCCGAAACAGGGCTGCTCTCTGCGCAGCGTCTCCAGCTTGTGCAGTCCTTCCCAAACCGCGTGCGCGATGGTTCCCTCCCGGCCGCGCTGCGCGGCGTTTTCCCAGCGGAAGGGACTCCGGTGCAGATACCGGCTGTCCGGCGCCTGCCCGGGATCGTTCTTATATCCGTAATCGTTGAGCTGCCCGATCTCATCCCCGGAAGAAAGCATCACAAAGCCCTCCAGGCTCATGCAGGCCGCATGCATCAGCAGCACCCGTTCTATGCCCTGCTCCACCAGCGCGGGATCTCCCGCGGCGCAGCCCGATTCCACGCCGCACAGGCTGGCCGTGGTGCCGCAGCTTCTGGCATCCCGGGAAACGGGATCAAAATTGTAAAGCTCCCCCTTCGCAAAGCTGCCCGGGAAGGTGCCCTCATAAAACCGGTACAGATATACCTTATGCAGGAGCGGATCGATCATCAGCCGCCGCTCCTCCTCCTCATCCAGCCCCCAGCCGATATCGTCGTGACAGCGCAGATAATTAACGAAATAACAGTTGGCGGGCAGGCTGTGGATCACGTCCATCTGATGCTTCAGGAGCCTGGCGTCCCTGGACGCCAGGGCAGACCAGAGGTTCACCATGCTGGAAACGCCGTAGAGCATGTGACATTCCGGCCGTTCCTGCGTGCCGAAATAGGCCGGCAGTTCCTTCGGGGCCATCACCACCTCGCCCTTCAGGATGACGGCCGGGCAGACGATCTCCAGGATCATGCGCACCATGCGCACGATGGTATGCACCTGCGGAAGGTTGCGGCAGCTCGTCCCCAGCTCCTTCCAGATATAGGGCACCGCATCGATGCGCAGCACCTCCACTCCCAGATTGGCCAGGAACAGAATGTTGCCCACCATCTCCCGAAATACCGCGGGATTCCGATAGTTCAGGTCCCACTGGTAAGGATAAAAGGTGGTCAGCACATATTTGTGCATTTCAGCGTTCCAGGTAAAATTGCCCGGCGCGGTGGAGGGGAACACCTGCGGCATGGTCTTTTCGAACGCCGCTGGGATCTCATAGGTATCATAACACTGATACCGGTCGATGTATTCCTGCTCTCCTGCCCGGGCGCGCAGCGCCCATTCGTGGGTATCCGCCGTGTGATTCATCACCAGATCCAGACACAGACTGATGCCCCGGCTCCGCAGGGCCTTCGTCAGCGCCGCCAGATCCCGGTTGCTGCCGATCCTGGGATCCACCGTCCGAAAATCCTCCACCGCATAGCCGCCGTCATGATAGACCCGGGGCATTTTCAGCAGCGGCATCAGATGCAGATAGGTGATCCCCTGTTCCGACAGATAATCCAGCTTTTGGACCAGCCCCTTTAAGTTCCCCGCGAAAAGCTGCGGGTACATGGTCATGCCGAGCATGTTCCCGCTGCGATACCAGTCCGGATCCTGCTCCCGCGCCCGATCCAGCGCCTTCAGCTCCGCAGAACGCTTCTGCCAGAATGTGCGCATGGAAGAGAGCAGCAGTTCATAACCGCCGCTCTCTCCGTAAAGCTCCCCGTATTTCTGTCTCAGTTCCTGCTCATGCCGTTTCAGGCGCGTCTCAAAACCGCTTCTTCCAGCCATTTCCTTCTCCGTTCCGGGCCCCGCGGCCCCATGAACACCCGCTTCCCTATGGACGGCGGCCGCCCGGGACCGTGCGGCCGCATCCGGTACGGGAACGGTTTACAGTCTGGTATCCCACTTGCCGCAGAACACCGTATCGCTGGCCGTGCCCTGGAATTCTCCCTTTCCGCAGATCTTC
>CANQTI010000160.1 GCA_947626725.1 uncultured Eisenbergiella sp. | reverse complement strand
ATCTATGTGCCTGTTCTTTAAATATAGAAACGCAGTTTCTGGTTTTTAAATGAATTCGAACTAGTAAATGATTAAGGGAAGCAGAAAAAACCGGCCGTATCGGCCGGTTTTTTTGTGTTCCGATTCGGCCGCGTGCATATGATATAGCAGATCGTTTCAGCAGGAGGATATGATGAAAAAGAAATTTCTTGCTTTCTTTCTGTTCGCGGCGGCATTGACGTTCGGACTCGCCGGCTGTGGAAAGAAAGGAGATACGAAAGAAGGAGACGCGGCGGGCGCACAGGTGACGCTGAATGAGGTCGCGCACTCCATTTTTTATGCGCCCATGTATGTGGCGATTGAGGAAGGATATTTTGCGGAGGAGGGAATTGACCTGACGCTGGTAACGGGGTATGGCGCCGACAAAACGATGACCGCGGTGCTTTCCGGCGAGGCGGACATCGGCTTCATGGGTTCCGAGTCCACGATCTATACCTATCTGGGCGGCGCGGACGACCCGGTGGTGAATTTCGCCCAGCTCACCCAGCGGGCCGGGAATTTTCTGGTTTCCCGGGAGCCGATGGAAGATTTCACCTGGGATATGCTGAAAGGGAAGGCAGTGTTGGGCGGCCGCGCAGGCGGCATGCCGGAGATGGTGTTTGAATATATCCTGAAAAAACACGGGATCGATCCGGCGGCGGATTTGAATATCGACCAGAGCATCGATTTCGGTTCCACAGCCGCGGCGTTTTCCGGTGGGCAGGGGGATTATACCGTAGAATTTGAGCCTCATGCCACGGCTCTGGAGCAGAAAGGCGACGGTTATGTGGTGGCTTCTCTGGGCGAGGATTCTGGTTATGTGCCTTATACCGCCTTTTCCGCTAAAAAGAGCTACATAGAGGAGCAGCCGGAGATCATCCAGGGGTTCACCAATGCGCTGCAGAAGGGTATGGAATATGTGGCAGGCCATACGCCGGAAGAGATCGCGGCCGTTATTCAGCCGCAGTTTGCTGAGACCGATGAGGCGGCGCTGACCGCCATTGTGAAGCGCTATTATGAGCAGGATACCTGGAAGGAGGATCTGATCTTCCGGGAGGAGGCGTTTACGCTTCTGCAGGATATTCTTGAGGAGGCAGGAGAGCTTTCCGAGCGGGTTCCCTACGAAGAGCTGGTGACCACGCAATTTGCCGAGAAGGCGTTGGAGTAATCTGCACCCGACAGTGAGGCTACCGCCTCCCGCATCCACACGCCGAAACGGCCGCCCCGCCTCCGTGCGCGGACAGGGGAAGCAGATGCAGACACGCTCTCGCTTCGTGAAAAACGCAGCGGCACTAAGCTCGGTTTCGCTTTTACAAGCTCACCTCGCCAAGGGCCGGCGTTTTTCAAGAGTCTGCATACTCGCTTCCCCTGTCCGCGCACGGAGGCGGGGCGGCCGTTTCGGCGTGTGGATGCGGGAGGCGGTAGCCTCACTGTCGGGCGCAGACGGCGGACAACAAAAATTTCATATGGCCTGTTTTCCAGTTGTTTTCGGGGGCGGAATCTGGTAAAATGAACAGTAGGTGAGAACGTGAAAACGGGCCCGGACGGAGGCTGTGTCCGGGGAGAAAGAGGCATATGAGCATATACGATACACTGAATAACCGGCAGCGGGAGGCGGTTTTTAAGACGAAGGGGCCGGTTCTGATTTTGGCAGGTGCGGGCAGCGGCAAAACGAGGGTGCTGACGCATCGGATCGCCTGGCTGATCGAACACGAGGGTGTGCGCCCCTGGAATATTCTGGCGATCACCTTTACCAACAAGGCCGCCGGGGAGATGCGGGAGCGGGTGGACGATATCGTGGGACACGGTTCTGAGGCGGTATGGGTGTCCACTTTTCATTCCTGCTGCGTGAGGATCCTGCGCAGATACATAGACCGGCTCGGATATGAGACAAATTTTTCCATCTATGATACGGATGACAGCAAGAGTCTCCTGAAAGAGGTGTGCAGACGGCTGCAGATAGATACCAAGATTTATAAGGAGAGAAATCTGTTGGCGGCGATTTCCTCCGCCAAGAACGAGCTGATCGGGCCGGAGGAATACGAACGGAACGTCCGGGGCGATTTCGGGAAGGAGAGGACCGCACAGGTTTACAGGGAATATCAGAAGGCGCTGAAACAGAACAATGCGCTGGATTTTGACGATCTGATCGGCAGGACCGTGGAGCTGTTTAAGAAATGTCCGGACGTGCTGGAAGGATATCAGGAACGCTTCCTTTATATCATGGTGGACGAGTATCAGGACACCAACACGGCGCAGTTCGAGTTGGTGCGGCTGTTGGCACAGAAGTATCGGAACCTGTGCGTGGTGGGCGACGACGATCAGTCCATTTATAAGTTCCGGGGCGCCAACATCAGCAATATCCTGGATTTTGAAAAATATTTTCCCGAGTGCGCGGTGGTCCGCCTGGAGCAGAATTACCGTTCCACCCAGACGATCCTGGATGCGGCCAATGCCGTGATCAAAAACAACATGGAGCGCAAGGATAAGGCCCTCTGGACGGATAAGGGGGCGGGCAGCCTGATTCATTTCAGGCCCTTTGATACCGCGCATGATGAGGCGGAGTATATCGCCGGGGACGTGGCACGGCGCGTCCGGCAGCATGAAGCGGAATATAAGGACTGCGCGGTGCTTTACCGCACCAACGCGCAGGCGCGCCTGCTGGAGGAGTGCTTCATTATGGAGGGCATTCCTTATGATGTGGTGGGCGGTGTGAACTTCTATTCCCGAAAAGAAATTAAGGACATTCTGGCCTACATGAAAACCATCGACAACGGGCTGGACGATCTGCAGGTTCGCCGCATCATCAATGTCCCCAAAAGGGGCATCGGGGCGGCCACCCTCAATAAGGTACAGGCCTATGCGGAAGATCACGAGCTCAGTTTTTATGATGCACTGCGCTGTGCGGACCAGATTTCGGGGATCGGCAAAAGCGTCGTCAAACTGGACGCTTTTGTGACGATGATCCAGGCGTTCCGGGCCAAACTGGAGTTTTACAGCTTACAGGAGCTGGTGAAGGATATTCTGGACACCACGGGCTATGTGAAGGAGCTGGAGGGCTCCGATGAGGAGGATTTTCAGGACAGGATCGATAATATTGACGAATTCATCAGCAAGGTCGTGGGATACGAGGCCTCCGTGGAGGACGCCACGCTGACCGGTTTTCTGGCAGAGGTGGCGCTGGTGGCCGACATCGACAGCGTGGAAGAGGACAGAAACCGTGTGCTTTTGATGACGCTGCATTCCGCCAAGGGACTGGAATTCCCTTTTGTTTATCTGGCAGGGCTGGAGGACGGGCTTTTCCCCAGCTATATGAGCATCACGGATGACGATCCCACCGCTGTGGAGGAAGAACGGCGGCTGGCCTACGTGGGCATCACCCGGGCAAAGGAAGACCTGACGATCACCTACGCCAGATCCCGTATGATCCGGGGAGAGACCCAGTATAACACGGTGAGCCGTTTTGTGCGGGAGATACCGGATCAGCTGCTGGATCAGCGTGTGCCGGGAACAAAACGGTTTTCCTTTGGGGACGGCGACGGAGCGTTTGGCGGTGATGACGGAAAAGGGCTTGGGGACTATTCCGGTTGGGGAACGGGTTCGGAGACGGGAAGCGGCCGATATGCGGACGGCTTCGGCGAAGGAAAGAGCGCGGGACGCAGGAAATGGGACAGCGGCTGGAGCGGCAGTCAGGGCGGCTGGGACAGCGGCTGGAGCGGCGGTCAGAGCAGTTGGGATGGCGGCCAAAGCGGCCGGAGCGGCGGTCAGGATGGCTGGAACAGCGGTCAGGGCAGTTGGAACAGCGGCCAGAGCGGCGGGAATGACGCTCAGAACAGCCGGAACGGCGGACAGGGCGAACGGAACGGCGTTCGGAGCCGATGGAACAGCGGTTTCGGCCAGGCGGCGTCCGGTTACGGCGGTCTGGGGAAGCCCAAGGCCGTGGTGAAGCCCAAACGCACCGCAGCGGAGCACAAGCCTTTTATCGCCCAGGGCATCGGCAGCCTGGCGGGCGTCAGCGGCCTGCAGAAGGGCACGGGCGCCAAGGGCAGCCTGGAATACGGTGTGGGGGACCGGGTGCGTCATATCAAGTTCGGCGACGGCACCGTGACGGCCATCGCGGACGACCCGCGGGATTATAAAGTGACCATTCAGTTTGACGGGGCGGGACAGAAGATCATGTATGCCGCTTTTGCCAAATTGAAAAAAATATAAGGAAAAGAGGGAGA
>CANQTI010000159.1 GCA_947626725.1 uncultured Eisenbergiella sp. | reverse complement strand
GTTTTTTCCTGCCGCGTATACCCTTCCGCCGCCTGCCCGTCCCCGCTCCCGGATGGAACCCTGTACTTTTTCATACAATAGAATAAACAGAACAAGGTTCCTGCGGCGAAAAAAGGGTAGGTAATCCCCGACGCGTTCCGATACAGACAGAACGTGTAAAACAGCGCGTACAGGGCGCTGACCGTGCCGTAGATCCCGAAGGAGACCGGCGGCCTGGAGCGCTTTCCTGTCTCAGGCTCCCCTTCCTCTATTTTCTTTACTTCACTCATCCTTCTGCTCCTTCCCATCCTCCACATACTGCAGAATATCCCCGGGCTGACAGTCCAGCGCCTTGCAGATCGCGTCCAGCGTGGACAGGCGTATCGCCTTCGCCCGGTTGTTTTTCAGAATGGACAGATTCGCCAGCGTGATATCCACTTCTCCGGCCAGCTGGCCCAGCCCCTTTTTGCGCTTCGCCATCATGACGTCCAGATTGATAATGATCGACATGGCAGCCCCTCCTATATGGTCAGATCGTTTTCCAGCTTGTAGCTGACCGCCATGTCGAACACCCGGGCCAGCACCTTGGAAAACAGTCCGGCGATCACGAACACCAGGATCACGATGGCCTCCGTGGGCGTCGGATACAGGATCATCCGTCCCGCCGTGAGCACGGCGATGCAGAAGCTGTAGCTGCCCATCCGCCGCAGACTGACCACATTTTCCCGGACAAAGCAGTCCTCCGCCAGCACGGAGGCAAACATCCGCCGCAGCTCCCGGACGATCAGCAGCGCCAGCACGCCGGAAAAGCCAAACAGCACGATCATCGCGGCCTTGTGCTGAGAAAAGTAAACATTGTACCGTCCGTAAAACGGGATCGTCACCGGCAGCGTCACCGTCACGAGGATCCCCGCGTAAAACATGAAATCCAACAGGCGTTTCGTAAAAACTGTCCATCTGTCCTTCATCTTCATTCCTCCAGTGTTCTCATGAGAATCAAAAGGTGTACACCGCACCGTCCTCCTCATACGGCAGAAGCCGGAGCCTTGCCATATAAAAAAAGGTCACAGCGGCGCAGGGCCCTGCGCTTTGCTGTAACCTTAAAATACTACGTGTGAGATTGAATGTCAATATATTTTTATTGATTTTCGATAAATTTTTATTGAATTGGATTTTGCCAGATGGACCTGCCCTGACACAGCAGATCGACTGCCTCATCCAGCAAAGAGAGGTCAAGCCCCCGCTTCTTCATCAGCTTATAGCTTTTCTTATAAGCCGTGGTGAATTTGACTTGATACTCTGTTTTATAAGAATCTCAGATTCCCATTGACGATTTATTGCCGCATAGTATAATAATATTACGAAAAATCAGCAGACAAACACAAGAATAAGCGAGAGATGACCCTATGACCTACGAAGACCTGAAAATAGAATATATCACAGGCTGGCACACCTGGAATGTGAGAAGCGTCCTGTCACATGTGCATATGCCTGACGGCTTTGCGCTGAACCTCGCGCTGAAGGAATATCGGGAAGGCCATTATCTGAAGGAAACCCTGGTTGGCAGATTCCCAAATGAATACGGAAGGGAACCGGCGGAAACAGCATTTCCCGGCGTGCACGCTTTTGATGATTCCTACACGGAGATGTCGTTCACCTGGTGCGATATGGAGATCAAAGTGGAATCCGCGATTTGGGAGGACGAGCTCTTTTTGATGATCACGCCGTTAAAACTGCAGCGCCAAGCCCCTATGCTGGTTCTGGAAGGCGGTTTCCTGTGGGGCAGGCCGGGATATGTCGAGCGGACCAAAGACGGTCTGTCGGCACACAGCGCGGCTAAGGAACACACGGTATATACCTCCGGGCATTTCGCTGAGGATAATAATATCCCGGTGCAGACGGCATTTCTGTCTATAACCCTTGACGGGCCGACGGCATTTCGTACGGGCGGACCCTGCGACCTTTCACATGTCCGGCGGGTGATCGATACATGCAGAAAACGCCATACAGAGTTGACGGAACGGTTCGGAGAAATGCGGGATCTGTACGAGGCCATGGAAAGCGCTCTTTCCTGGGATACTGTCTACGATGCCAAAAACGATAGAGTGATCTCTCCTGTCAGCCGTCTGTGGAGCATCAGCAGCGGCGGATACGTTCTCTTTTGCTGGGACAACTTTTTTGCGGGCTTTATGGCGGTACTGGGCAGCCGTGAACTGGCGTATTCCAATCTCAGAGAGATCCTGAATGAACAAACGAAAGACGGTTTTGTGCCGAATTTCGCCTATGCAACGGGCCAGTGCAGCGCCGACCGTTCCCAGCCTCCCGTGGGCAGTGCAATGCTTCTCGAGGTCTACCGGATATACCGGGAAAAATGGATCGTAGAGGAAATGTATGACGGACTGCTGGCCTGGAACCGTTGGTTTGAAACCCATCGCATGAACGAAAGCGGCGCGCTCTGTTATGGGAGCGAAAGGATCCCGGTGCGGTACGGAAACTACTGGGAAACAGAGGGTGTCCATGCCGCCTTTGGGGCCGCTCTGGAAAGCGGTCTCGACAACTCTCCCATGTATGACGACATTCCGTTTGATGAAGAAACCCACCGCCTGAAGCTGGAGGATGTGGGGCTGACGGGACTCTATATCCTAGACTGCAGGTCATTGATCGAGCTGGCCCGCGTGATCGGCAGAGAGAAAGATATCGCGGGATTACAGGACAGGTTGCTCCGGGCCAGAAGGGGACTGGAACATTTATGGGATGAAGAAAGCGGATTCTATTATAACCGGAGAACCGATACCGGCGCGTTTTCAAGGAGAATCTCACCCACCAATTTCTACGCGCTGTTTTCCCCGGATGTCACCCCGCAAAGGCAGAGGCGGATCGCGGAGCATTATTACGATCCTGAGGAATTCTACGGCGAATGGATGCTGCCCTCTATCGCCAGGAACGACCCTGCTTTCCCTGACCAGAATTATTGGCGCGGGCGTATCTGGGCGCCGCTGAACTTTCTGGTATATCTGGCGCTGACAGGGACTTCCCTTTCAAATGTACAGCATGATCTCGCCCGGAAGTCGGCCGCATTGTTTCGAAAAGAATGGACAGAGCACCGCCATGTCCATGAAAACTATTCTGCGATCACGGGCGAAGGCTGCGATTCCGCGAACAGCGATAAATTTTATCATTGGGGTGCCCTGCTGTGTGTTATCGCGATGGCGGACGCCGGATATATCAGGGATCTCGGCAGGCCGCTGACGGAATAATGGTTCTGCTGGGCAGCGTCTTACCCGTAAATACTACGGAGAAGTCTGAATGCCTTTTTCTCCCGGAATATTTCAGAAACCTTTCCGGTTTTCAACGGCATCTATGCTGTCCCCCATATAAAAAAAAGGGAACTTGACAGTTCCCTTTCCCACAATATCTTCAGCTTTTTAGTATACGCTGAAAGTCAAAATGTCAACCCTGATATTTTTCATTCATTTCCCGACTTCAATCCCCCCGGCTGCCCTCAAACATCAGCCGCCGGTTCACAAAATGACGGACGTCTCTCTCCGCCTCCGGCGTCAGGTCCAGAAACTGACACCCGTACCCGAACGCATCGCCGGAAAGCGGTCTGGCCCAGATCACCTCCGCCTTCACCTGCCGTCTGACCGTGGAAAAGGCATGATTGAACAGAATCACATCCTGCTTTTTCAGTTTCTGATCCGTAGTCACATAAACGCCCCCAGCGCTGATGTTGCGGACCGTCCCGACGAACGGACCGTATTCCAGTGAAACAAAAGCCACGTTCAGATCCACCCTGGCACGCACATCCTTCTGCTGACGCACACCCTGGCCGATGCGCAGCACACGGCACTGGGCCATCCAGGGTTCCAGCATTTCCGGATAATGATGATTTTCCTTGATCAGCAGCTCGCAATACCCTCTGGTGACGCGTCCTTCCCCGTCAAAAAAATCCACCTGCTGCCTGCATCGCGCATCCCGGAAGCTGTCGATATTCTCAAAATACAGAAAAATATACTCTCCGACAAGGTTCACCCTGCCCCTCGACAGGATCCTCCCGTCCTCCCCGTAAACGAGACACCTTTCGCAGTTCTCCAAAACCATACTGACCGCCCCTCCTCCGAAAGTGAATATATTAACAATTTAACATAAACCTTCGGCTCCGGCAAGCGAAAATGTCGGATTTGTCCCCTTTCCCCCACCGCTCCCGTACAAAAGCGCCGCCCGCTGTCCGTGGGCATTCCTTTTCCGGACACGCTCTCGCTCGAGAAAAACGCAGCGGCACTAAGCTCAGCTTCGCCCG
>CANQTI010000158.1 GCA_947626725.1 uncultured Eisenbergiella sp. | reverse complement strand
TGCCTTCCCCCGCCAGCCGTTCCGCCAGTTCCCAAACAGCACCATCCACCGCATGCAGCACCCCGACGACCATCCGACAGGCACCGAGCAGGCCTCCATCGCGCAGCTTTGTCAGCAGCGCGCCCGCATTTTCCTCCGGATCAAAACGCACCTCGCACATCTGACGATACAGCATATCGAAATCCGACAGCTGCTCTACCTTCAGCCGCCGGGGCTCTTTTCGGCCACAGAAAAAGGAATAGGGAAGATGACTGCGCGCAAACACCATTCCCAAGGCCAACAGGGTTTCCAGCATTCGATTTTCCAGCGCGAGAAATTCTTTCTGATCCGCACTGTACCGTTCGATATCCAGAAAAAGAACGATATCCTCCTGCTCCTCTCCGTACTGCTCCCTGGTTTTTAGTTTCCCCTCACGGGCTGTGGCCCCCCAGTGAATTCGTTTCAGCTCATCTCCCGGCAGGTAATCTCTGGCAGCCGCATCCGGCCATTCCCTGGCCCACCGATTTTCCCGTCTGGCGTATTCCATCGCCTCCGGCAGCGTGCGCAGCGAAGCAAGTTGGGGAATCCTCGGTTTCACCAGTGCCTTGATGGTACCGGGATTGCGGTATCGGATCGAAAAAAGGCGCAGGAAATCCCGCACCACGATTTCCTTCACGCCCACCTCATATTCTCCCCGATATTTGCAGACAAGCCGTGTCCGGAACGGATAGCGCTCACCGGGCAGCAATTCAAATTCCTTTCCGTCCGGAATCTCCTCCACATCAGAAAAATCGGAAAAAAGCCGCACTCCCAGCCCGGCAAAAGCGAAAAAGCTCTCATTCTGCAGGACAAAATAATAGGAGACCGGCTGCCCGCTGACCACATCCCGCTGGCCGATCTCCTGATAAATATGGAAGCACAGATAAACAGCCAGCAGATAGAGCAGACAAACCGCCGGAACCAGTGTCATGCAAAAGAAAAAACCATAGCTGACGGCCCCGCCGTAGAAGCTGATGCCCGCCAAGGACAACAGCCACAGCGCGGCAAAAATCATTCTGTTTCGTCTCATACCGGCACCTTCGCCCGATGGATCAGGCTCACCAGGATCTTGGAAGCATCCTCATTCTTCAGCTTCCCCTCAGAAGTCAGAGAAAGCCGGTGCAGCAAAACCGGCACCGCCAGGGCTTTGGCATCATCCGGCTTCACAAAATCCCGTCCCTGCAGATACGCATAGGCCTGACAGGCCCGCAGCAAAGACAGCATGGCCCTGGGGCTGGCCCCCGTCTTAAACCGTGTTTCTTCTCTCGTCAGCCGCATCAGATCCTGCAAATATCCCAGTACCGTTCGGTTCACATGGACAGCCGCAGCCTCCTTTCGCATCCGCAGAACATCCTCAGCCGTGCAGACCGCTGCAGCGGTGTCCGGCGTTTCCCCGGAGAGGAACTGCTCTGCCATGCGGATCTCCTGTTCCCGATCCGGATAGCCCACCGAAAGCCGCATCATAAACCGATCCAACTGCGCCTCCGGCAGCGGATAGGTCCCGAGAAATTCGACGGGATTCTGCGTCGCCAGCACCATGAACGGTTCCGGCAGCGGATAAATCTCGCCATCCACCGTCACCTGCCCCTCCGCCATAGCTTCCAAAAGGCTCGCCTGTGTCTTGGGAGAAGTCCGATTGATCTCATCCGCCAGAAGAATCTGGTGCATCACCGCGCCGTCCCGGTGTACGAATTCGCCGGTTTTCATATTATAGACGGACATCCCCGTGATATCCCCAGGCAGCGTATCCGGCGTGAACTGAATCCGCCCGAAACTGGCCTGGACCGCCTTCGCCAGCACCCGCGCCAGCGTGGTCTTGCCCACCCCCGGCACATCCTCAAGCAGCACATGGCCGCCGGCCAACAGACAGACCAGCACCTTTTCCACCACGTCCTCTTTTCCTACAAACACTTTGTTGATCGCAGATTCCAGCTTCTGAAGCATCCTGACACCTCTGCCTCTTTCCGAAACCCCGCCGCGAACCGGATCTTCAGTCCGCGTCCGCCGCGTCTTCCATCTCTCCCGCGCCGATGTCCAGCAGGTTCATCGTGCGCCGCTTCATTCTCGCCTGCTCCGAGGCCTCCAGAATGAAATCCTTGATGGCCTTCGCGTTCCTGACGTGCACCAGCAGAAGCTCCTTGTTCGTGGTATCGCCCGTATAGCATTTCACGGTTCCCAGGCCGAATATCCGCTCCCCCAGCGAACGGATGAGCTCTACGTCCTGCACCTTATACATGTAACAGTCATTCTCCTTTTTGTTGAAGAAGCCCTCCTCCACCGTGATCATGTCCTCCTTCACCGTGTAGACGGTAAATGTGAGAGGAAGCGCAAAACACAGCCATCTCTTCTTTTCCCGAAATTCCATACCCATCTCCTTCTCCGGCCGCACCGGTCGCCGCGCACTTTCCGCCTTCGGTCCCGTGCGCCCTTTTACAGACAGTATACGACATCCCCGTTCTTTTTTCAATTCCCGGTTGCAATCGTTTTTTCCCTATGCTATACTGATTCAAATGCACGAAAACCGCTGATCGGGACCCGGCATCGGCCGTCTGTCCCATTCGGAAAAGGAGGGTTTATGACCGCCAAAGAATGTATTCTCAGCCGCAGAAGCGTCCGCCGGTTTACTGGACAGCCCGTCGATCATGCGCTGCTTCAGGATATCGTGGCCACCGCTTCCTACGCGCCCAGCTGGAAAAACACGCAGATCGTCCGTTACATTGCGGTAGAAGGGGAACAAAAAGACCGCATCGCGAACGAATGCACCGAAATGTTTCCCAATAACGGCAAAATTATTGCCGGTGCACCCATGCTGATCGCCGTCACGGTCGTTAAAAACCGCTGCGGCTATGAACGGGATGGTTCATTTACCACTCCCCGGGGGGACACCTGGCAGATGTTCGACGCCGGCATCGCGTCTCAGACCTTTTGCCTCGCCGCCCACGAAGCAGGGCTTGCTTCCGTGATCATGGGTATTTTTGACCGGGCGAAGGCGGAAGCGCTTCTGAAGCTTCCGGAAGACAGAGAGTTGGTGGCACTGATTCCGCTGGGATATGCGGCGGAAGAACCGACCGCCCCCAGACGCAAGGACGCAGCGGACCTGCTCACTTTTCAATAACGATTACCCGAAAATCGAAGGGAAGCTATTCTCTTCGATTTTCTTTGGGCCAAAAGACGGCAGAGAGGGAAGTACGCGCCGCGTTTTCCCGCTGACCTGAATAAGGAGGACTTCGTTTTCATGAGACATTTGATGAATCCGCTGGATTTCACCGTGGAAGAGCTGGACAGTCTCTTTGACCTGGCCAACGACATCGAGCACAACATGCCCAAATATGCTCACGCCTGCGCCGGCAAGAAGCTGGCCACCTGCTTCTACGAGCCCAGCACCCGGACGCGCTTAAGCTTTGAAGCGGCCATGCTGAATCTGGGAGGCTCTGTGCTCGGCTTCTCCGACGCCAACAGCTCCTCCGCCTCCAAAGGAGAAAGCGTCGCCGACACCATCCGCATCATCTCCTGTTACGCGGATATCTGCGCCATACGCCACCCGAAGGAGGGCGCACCCCTGGTCGCTGCGGAACATTCCGGCATCCCAGTGATCAACGCGGGCGACGGCGGTCACCAGCATCCCACCCAGACACTGACGGACCTGCTGACCATCCGTTCCCTGCGAGGGCATCTGGACCACCTCACCATCGGCCTGTGCGGCGATTTGAAATTCGGCCGCACCGTCCATTCCCTGATCAACGCGCTTTCCCGCTATGAGGGCATGCGGTTCATCTTCATCTCTCCCGACGAGCTGCGCATCCCGGACAAAAACATTCCCTATGAGGAAGTCATCCGCCTGGAAGACACGCTGCCCCAGCTCGACATCCTGTATATGACCCGCGTCCAGAGAGAGCGTTTCTTCAATGAAGAAGATTATATTCGCCTGAAAGACTTTTACATCCTCAACAAAAAGAAGCTGCGCCATGCGCCCGCCGACATGCTGGTGCTGCATCCGCTTCCGCGTGTCAATGAAATATCCGTGGATGTGGACGACGATCCCCGGGCCGTCTATTTCAAACAGGCGCAGTACGGCGTCTATGTGCGTATGGCCCTGATCCTGACGCTGCTCGGCCTTGCCGGAAAGGAGGAGACGAAATGCTGAATGTCGGAAAAATCGAAGAGGGCTTCGTACTGGATCATATTCAGGCCGGTATGGCCATGTCCATCTACCATCACCTCCAGCTGGACAAGCTGGACTGCACGGTGGCGATCATCAAAAACGCCCGCAGCAGCAAGATGGGGAAAAAGGATATTTTAAA
>CANQTI010000157.1 GCA_947626725.1 uncultured Eisenbergiella sp. | reverse complement strand
CAGAGCAGGTCCAGCCCCAGGTCTCTCGCCTTTTTGGATGAAAAAAACCGCTGCGCGGATTTGACGACGTTTGTCATAGCAGTCCTCATTCCGGAGCGTATACGCGACGGGGCGATGAGAAATCCGCGAATGCGGTTTCTCATCTGCCATCAGGGCTATTTGTGACGCTCCGGCACAAATAGCCATGTGAAAAATGAGCTATCGAGCTCATTTTTCACATTAGTCCCTTCTTCGTAAAAAATACGGCCGCAGAGCGCCCGCCGGTGTGCGGGCGGACCGCGTCTCTATTTATTATATCACAAAAAAGAAAGGGGCTGTCAGGAAATAACCAGCCCCAATTTTTTTGCATCTAAACGCCGGGGAAAAAACAGAGAGCGTCCGGCTCATGCTTCCTCGCCTCGGCCGCCCGCAGAAAACGAAATGCGGTCACCGGCGCGAAGCGGCCTGACGGCGCGGAATACCGTACTGCAGGAGGAAGCGCTCTGCTCGCCCTCCATGCCCGCCGCCTGCAGGTTGTCGGCGGGATCGACGATCCGGACGGTATCAAAAACGGCGTCCTCCAGCACCTTCAGCACCCGAAGCTCATAACGCACCTTTCGGCCCTCTCCGCGGTAGGAGAGCCAGACCCAGATCCTGGGAGAGAACAGGGGGAGCTCCAGAGGCTGGTCGGGAGAGGCGATTTTGATGCGCAGCTCGCCCCGGACGGCGTCGGGGAGCCACCCGCTCAAAGCGTTTGGCAGGAACAGGCTGGCGGGGTTCGTCATGTAATAGGGAAGCCCGGAAAAGGTTCCGTCCGCGTAGTAGGTCAGTCCGGCGGTAAAGGGAGAGCCGGAGGCGGCCGCCCAGATCCGGCGGAAGCATTCCATGCCCTCCTCCCGCATCCCGCGGGAAAGGGCCAGGCAGCCGTAATACACCTCGTCATATTGCAGGAAGGTATAGCCGTAGCCGTAAGGATCGCCCTCCGGAGTGATCTCATCGGTCATCAGAGCGAAATCCCGGAAGCAGATGTTCCGGTTCCAGACGGTCCGCAGGGCTTGGCGGATCTTATCGGCGGGAACCAGGTCGCCCAGGTCCATCAGATCCGCGAACCACTGTCCTGCCAGCTGTGCGATAAAGCAGTTTTCACTCTCATTTTCTCCCCTGGAGTCATGGTAGTTGATAAAATGTCCGCCGTAAGGGAATTCCCTCCAGAGCTCGTCCAGCATGGAACGCTGGGCCCTGGAGAAAAGCGCGCGGCATTTCTCCGCGAATGCGGGATCCTGCCGCATTTCGGCCAGTCGGATGCAGGCCTGCAGCTCGGCCAGCCAGAGACCGGCCACGAAGGAGCAGGTGCCGTACCAATGGTAGGTGTCATAGGTGGTTCCGTTGCCGGGGCCCACGTCCGGAATGCCGTTGCGGTCATAGTCGATGGAGCATTGAAACGCCACGGCCTTTTGAATTCTGGGATACATTTCCGCCAGGAATCCTTCATCCCCCGTATAGAGATAATGTTTGTACACCTGCAGGACAAAGGAGGAGCACAGGTCAGACCAGGTCCCGCCCTGGGGATCCTCATGGAAACAGCTGCTGCCCAGATCGTGGGGAATGGAGCCGTCGAGGCCCTGCAGTCGGGCGAAAAGCTCCAGCTCCGTGCGGTCCAGAGCGGGGAAAAAGTCGGTATACAGGCTGCTGCAGGCGAGCCGCTGGTCCATGGTGCCCAGACAGCCCATCATGCCGGTGGGAGCTTCGTTGACAGCGAATTTCCCGTCTTTCGTGAACCAGCTGTTGGTATAGATGGGAAAACGGTCATCGATCAGCTTTTGCTGAAGCCATTCCGGCAGGGAGGAGGAGCGGATCAGCTGTTCAAATTCCATGGTGGATTCCCGCAGCTGATTTTCACAGGCGAGGAGGTGATCCGCGCACTGTCTGGAACCGCCAAAGAGGTTGGCGTAATAAACGCCGGTCTCTTTCCCGTTGCTGTCGGTAAGATGAGGGAAATACCAGGAAAGCACGAAAACGACGGAGGCCGTTCCCCGCGGAGGGATCGTGATCCTTCTGCCCAGGGCGGCGGAAGCATGGGATTCCGCTTCTTTCGCGGGCTGTTGCGAATACGGGCCGGAAAAGGCGCCGTCCCGGGAAAAATCAGCCCAGAAACGCTCCGCGTCCTTCCGGGAGTCCCAGCAGGTGCAGATGCTGACCGCCTCCTGCGGGCCGGGAGAGAGCAGGGTGTATTCCCCGAAGCTGGAGGGGTTGCCGTGGGATTCCCCGGCGGAGAAGAGGATTCCCTGAGAATCGGGATCCTCCCAGGCTGTCTGACGGTTTCCAATACGGTTGCACCAGGTATACCCGGGGTTCCAGGTGTTGAAAATGGGCGGAGTGCGGCGGGAGCTGTCACGGCTTTCCGCGGCCATGGAGCCTCCTGTTCCGATCAGGTTTTCCCAGGAGAAGACCAGAGAGATCTCCAAAGGCGCGGGAAGGGGATTTTTGACCGTGAACCGATAGACGACTCCCGGAATGGACGAATTGGGGACGTCATAGGGGATCAGCGGCGAAAAGGCGTCCAGCTGCAGGGAGAAGGGCAGTCCGGCATATTCCAGATGCGCCCGGGGAAAGCTGCCCTCATACCGGATCTTCGGAACGCGGGGAAGCGAAGCGGGCAGATGGCCGCCCCGCAGCAGCAGGGAGCTGCCAGAAGCGCTTTCCGATTTCCACCAGACGCCGAAAAAGCTGCCGTCGGCGCGGTAAATGGGAACATCCTGGTTGTTGTTGATCGTGATGGCGGTAAAGATCCCGTCGGGATCCAGCTCGATCTTGCCTGCCCCGATCCCGCCCATGGGAACGCCGCTGCGGCAGATGCCCTCGGCGGTGTACTGATCCTCTCTTTCCAGAAAGCCCATATTTTTCAGCTGCTCCAGGCGGCGGGCCTTTGCTTCCGGAGTCTCCTGTCCGGCAGCGGCAAATTCCTCCTCCAGCAGGGTACCGATCTCCTTCCCGGAGGCCAGCATCGCCCGATGCCGGTCGGCCAGGCCGCTGCGGATATATCCGCTGTTCCGGCTCATGATGAGGCCGAAGATCCGGATGGGTTCCGGACAGCGGCTGCACAGCTCCAGGCGGTGCTCCCCCTTGGGCAGGGTCACACCGCCCATCAGAAACCATTTCCCCTTCCTGCCCACGCGCAGATTGCGGTACAGCTCCTTCCCGTTTACGCCGACGCCAAGAACAGGTTCGCCTTCGGCATCGGCGAGGATCCAGATCTCGTAGCTGAATTTGCCGTCCAGAGATTCCGTAAATGAAAACGATGCCGATTCCTCCGGGAGCAGACAGACGAGTTCCTGCCCCGGCTCGGGAACCAGCCAAAGTTGAATGTTTTGCTGCATACGATGAACCCCTCCCCCGGGTTCGTTGAAAAAAGGATCGCAGATGATTGTTTTTGAGTTGCACGGCTTAAAAGCCTGGAGATATTATATTCGGTTTGAGGGGTAAAAGCAATAGAGGAAGTTGAATGATCTGAAAGAGAAATATGAAATAGCTGTATAGGAACCGTTTCCTTGCCAACTGTAATTTCACACGAACGCAAAACTGTATCGCGGGAGCGCGGGCAGACGCATAAATCGAGTCCTTCCGGGCAGAATAAGCTCCAGAGCGGCGGCCAAAGGAAAGCGGCGGCGGAAAGGACTCGTTATGGGAGCGGAGAACGGAACGGAAAAGCGCGGCAGAACGGAAAAGACCGGGGGAGCGGAAGCGGTGAACGGCGCGGGCAGGATGAGCGGCAGTCTTCTGGAGAGCATGCGGTATCTGAACGAGTATCTGGGGGTGGGGAAGAACTTCGATGTGCTCTACCGCGTGGTGGAGATCGGAAAAAGACAGGCGTGTCTGTACATGATCGACGGCTTCTGCAAGGACGAGGTGATGCAGAAGCTTTTGCAGCATTTTATGGGGATCACGGCGGATAAGATGCCGCAGGACGCCCATGAGATGAGCAAGCAGCTCGTGCCCTACGGCGAGGTGGATCTGGAGGACGACTGGGCGAAGATCACGTATGCCGTGATGTCGGGTGTGGTGGCCATGTTCATCGACGGTTATGAGAGATGTATTCTCATCGATGCCAGGACCTATCCGGCCCGCAGCGTCTCGGAGCCGGAGAAGGACAAGGTCCTGCGGGGCTCCAAGGACGGCTTTGTGGAGACCGTTGTATTCAACACGGCGCTGATCCGCAGGCGGATCCGAAGCCCGCAGCTGCGCATGGAATTGCTCAAAGCAGGGAGCAGCAGTCAGACGGACATCGTGCTCTGTTATATGGAGGACCGGGTGGATCTGGCCTTTTTGAACCGGATCAAAACGCGGATCGAATCCGTCAG
>CANQTI010000156.1 GCA_947626725.1 uncultured Eisenbergiella sp. | reverse complement strand
TACGCCTACGGCGCGGTGGCGGACTGGGTCTACAACGCGGCCGCCGGCATCCGGACCGTGGAGGAAGCGCCCGGCTATGCGAAGGTGCGGATCGCGCCCCATCCCGACGAGCGTCTGGACTGGCTGGAGGCCGATCTTGACACCCGCCGCGGCCACATCCGTTCCTGTTGGAAAAAACAGGACGGCCTCTGGCGGTTCGAGATCGATACCCCTGTGGAGGCCGAGATCACCATTGCCGGAAAGACCCGGACCGTCGGCAGGGGAAGCTATATTTTCTACGCACCGGTGAGGGAAGTGCTGTAAAAGCGTTTTGCATGAAAAGGGAGGTCCATGCGCTTTCTATTGCAGATTTCTCTTAAAATCACGGTCTTTATTAAATTTTAGGGATAAAAACGGGCGGTTTTTGACACTGCCGAACAAAAAAGGAGGATATAAAAGTGAAGAAAGTATTGATTTTCAGAGGGGGCTGGGACGGGCATCATCCCATCCAGGTATCGGAGCTTTTTCGGGAGGTTCTCGAAAAAGAGGGGTTTGAGGTGACGATCAGCGATCAGATGGATCCGCTTGGGGATGTGGATTATCTGAAGTCGCTGGATATGATCATCCCGATCTGGACGATGGGAACGATAGACCACCGTTATGTGTGCAATATTTCTGAAGCGGTGGAGAGCGGCGTGGCGCTCTGCGGCTGCCATGGCGGTATGTGCGATGCGTTTCGGGAGGATGTGGACTGGCAGTTCATGACGGGTTCCCAGTGGGTATCGCATCCGGGCGGCGACGGGATCGTATATCAGGTGAATCTGGTTCCGGATACGTATTTTACGAGGGGGCTTTCTGATTTCACAGTGGCATCGGAGCAGTATTATATTCATGTGGACCCGGCTAACCGTGTTTATGCGACAACGACGTTCCCTGTTTATGACGGCCCTCATGCGGCCAACGGCCCGGTTGCGGTTCCCGTCGTTTATACCAGGCTGTGGGGAAAAGGGCGGATTTTCTATACTTCGCTGGGACATACAGAAGAAGTGTTTCTGAAAGCGCCGGAGGCGCTTGAGATCATGCGCCGGGGCTTTATCTGGGCGACCGGCGGCGCCGAGGCATGAAAGACGAGGGGGAAAACGAGATGAAGCAAACAGGAGTTGGGATCATTGGCTGCGGGAATATCAGCGGTATCTATATGGAAAATATCACCGGGATGTTTGAAAATGTCCGGCTTGTCGGGGTGTGCGACCTGGCGGCGGAAAGGGCGGCCGCGGCAGCCGAAAGATACTGCACAAAGGTGATGACGAAGGAAGAAATACTGTCCTCGGAAGAAATCGAGATCGTAGTCAATCTCACCACACCGCCGGGACATTATCCCATCTGTAAAGAGATTCTGGAGGCGGGAAAGAACGCTTATGTGGAAAAACCGCTGTCCCTTTCCTTTGAGGAGGGAAAAGAACTGGTGGAGCTGGCCGCAAAGAAGGGCCTGCTGATTGGCGGCGCGCCGGATACGTTCCTGGGGGCAGGCATTCAGACGGCGGCCAGGATGATCCATGACGGTGTGATCGGAAACGTCATTGGAGCGTCGGCATTTATGATGTGCCATGGACATGAGAGCTGGCATCCCGATCCGGAGTTCTATTATAAGAAGGGCGGCGGCCCCATGTTCGATATGGGTCCGTATTATCTCACCGCGCTGGTGGCTCTGATCGGACCGGTGAAAACAGTGAGCGGCATGAATGCCGTCAGCTTTCCGACACGGACGATTACGAGCGAAAAGAAAAAGGGTACTGTCATAGATGTGGAGGTGCCTACGCATGTATGCGGTATGCTGCGGTTTGCCAACGGCGCGATCGGCACGATTGTGACCAGCTTTGACGTATGGGCGCATACGCTGCCGTGCATCGAAATATACGGCACCAGGGGCAGTATGGTGGTGCCGGATCCCAACGGCTTCGGCGGTGAAGTGAAGATTCGGCAGTATTTCTCGGATAAGTTTGAGACAGTGCCGCTTTTGACCGATCATTCTGTGAACAGCAGGGGATTAGGCGTCAGCAATATGGCGCGCTGCATCCAGGAGGGAAGGCGCGATCTGCAGGCCAGCGGTACCAGGGCGCTGCACGTGCTGGAGATCATGCACGCGGTTCATACCAGCAATGATACCGGCCGGAATGTGGAACTGTCTACAAGCTGCGAAGCGCTGACGCTTTTTGAGGATTAAACGGCACGTTTTTCATGTGCCGTCCGCGGTTTCGCGGTTTTGATCTTTGCCTTACGGCATGTTTAAATGCCGCGGGCGTCACAATATGCGGGAGGGGCGCCGGATCCGAAAACCGGCGTCCGTACCGGTGCGCGTGCGCCCGTGGCATGGAGGGGAAAATGACGGATAAAACAAATCAAACCAAGCGCGGGAATGTGTGCCAGGGAAATCCGTATCTGCCGTTATGGGAGTACATACCCGACGGGGAGCCGTATGTGTTCGAGGATCCCGATCACAAGGGCAAATACCGCGTGTATGTTTACGGCTCGCACGATATGAGCAAAACTTCGTATTGCGGGCAGGATTTCGTTCTCTGGTCGGCACCGGTGGAGGACCTCTCCGATTGGAGACGCGACGGCGTGATATTCAGGTCCGTCGTCGACGGAAAGGCCGATACGCTGTTCGCGCCGGATGTGGAGCTGGTCAGGGGGGAAAACGGAGAGAAGACCTATTATCTTTATCCGAATACACAGTGTTGGGGCAGAACGGATATGGTCGCCAGATCAAACCGGCCTGACGGTCCGTTCGAGGTCTGCAACTGGAAAGAGGGGAGCCGCACAGAGACGGTGGGCGCGCTCGGGTTCGACCCTGCGGTATTCGTCGATGAGGACGGCAGCGTATACGGTTACTGGGGATTCTGTGAATCGCGCTGGGCGCGGCTGAATCCGAAAACGATGGCGACGGTCTTACCGGGGACAGAGGTTTGCCGCAACATTCCAAATTACGATCAGATGAAGGCTGCGGATTACGATCCCGGAGAATACAATATCGTACAGGATGAAAATACCCGCAGGTGGGGATTTTACGAGGCGTCGTCAATACGAAAGGTCGGAAACAAGTACGTGTTCATTTTCAGCCGAAACGGGCAGCCGGATGAACCGACGGGAAAGAACTGCAATCAGCTCGCGTACGGCTACAGTGACAGTCCCGCCGGGCCCTGGAAATGGGGAGGCATTATCGTCGACGCGCAGGGCGAGACGATACCGGATCCGGATGGGGGTTATATCAGGACGTTTTACGGCGGAAACACGCACGGAAGCATTTGCAGGATTGGCGACGCATGGTATGTGTTCTATCACCGGAATGTTGAGACATTTGCCCGTCAGGCGATGGCTGAACCGATTACCGTTGAATGGGATGAAAAAACGGTCGCGGAAGGCGGCGAGGTCAGAATATCGATGGCGGAAGTGACGTCGAGCGGCTTCTTTTGCGGCGGAATCGATCCGACGGTGAAATTTTCGGCGGGCAGAGCATGCTATATTACGGGAAGCGGACGTATCGTGCCGCTTTACGACGAAAGCGTCGATTCGCTTCCGATTGCGGATCTGCAAAACGGTTCCATTGTCGGTTTCAAATATTTTGACTTTAGCAGGATGCCGTCCGGCGGTGCCTCGCTGGAGGTCGAGATCACGCCGAAGGGGGTTGACGGCTTCCTGGACGTGTATATGCGTCCGACGACGGCAGTCAACACACCGCCCGAAAAAGATGCCGACGGCAATATCATCTCGGTAGGTGAAGGGAGCAGGCAGCTCTGTACAGTCAAAATCGGCAGTGAAATGGCGCAGGAACGGACGACTTTATCCGTACCGGTTCCTGACATGGACGGTTATACGGGCCGATGGGGCGTGTTCTTCGTGTTCAGAACCGATGCAAAAACAGTGCTCTGCGATATGCACAGCATGCAATTCACGGCTGCGGAATGTCCGCGCGTATGAATTCCGGTGAAAGCTGTCGGCACGGACGCGTTTGGACTTATGTCCGCGCGTATGAACGCTGGTGAAAGCCGCCGACGCGGATGCGTCCGGACTCCCATGAACTTCCCGTTTTGTCAGGCGCTGCGCCCAGCAAAACGGGAAGCTGCGCCGGGGCGGGGGATAGCGTTGGCCGAAAACCCGCGCGGCTCAGCGCAGCTCCATGCGGATGCGAATGTCGCTGCCCTTGACGCGGACCTGTCCGAGACTGCCTGTGATGAGCGGCATCATCGGCGGCAGATGCCCCAGGTCCGCGTCCATGACGACGGGGACGCCGTGGCGGCGGGCGATGGAGAGGACTGCTTCATAGGCGTCCAGTCCCATCATTTCCTGCCCGAAGCACAGCGGGCGGCCGATCAGGAAGCCGCTTGCGCCTTCGAACCAGCCGGCCTGCTC
>CANQTI010000155.1 GCA_947626725.1 uncultured Eisenbergiella sp. | reverse complement strand
CCCGGCACCGTCACGATCCGGATATCGCCGGTCAGCTCCTTTTTGCTGCGGTATTTCAGCCTTTGAAGCGTCTGCGCGTCCGGATATTCCGCCCAAATCTCCACATCCTCCAGCACCTTTTCATTCGCCGCCCGCTGGGCCTGCCGGATCTCATCCTCCGTCAGCGCCCGGGAAAAATCTACGGTCACGAAATCCTTTCCCATATGGAAGCCCACATTGGAGCAGTCAAAGGTATGACAGATGATCCCGGACAGGATGTGTTCCCCGGAATGCTCCCGCATATGGGTCAGACGGCGGGGCCAGTCAATCTCCCCGCGCACCGCGCTGCCCGGCAGAACGGGGCCGTCCGCCAGATGCACCACTTCGCCGTCCTTTTCCTGCACATCCAGAACACGCACGGGACCGCAGGGCATATCTGACGGTATGATCACGCCCAGATCGCAGGGCTGACCGCCGCCCTCCGGATAGAACGCGGTCCGGTCCAGGATCAGCGCGTACCCGCCCTCCGTGGGCTCGCAGCGCTCCACTCTCGCCTCAAAAGCCGTCTGATACGCATCTTTATAATAAATCCGTTCTGTCATTTTCCGTCTCCGTCCTGCCGCTCCGTCCCAGCCGTGCTTTCCGGCTCCGCCGTCAGACGCACTCCTTCCCGGACGCACTTCCTGTTTTCTGTTGGCTTTGCCTCCTGGCTGTCCTCTCCACTTTCCTTCAGATGCGCTTCCCCTTGCAGCCGTTCTTCGTGTTTTTGCAGCGCCTCTCTCATAAAGCGGGAAAAGTCGTTTCCATCCCCGTCCGGCGCCTTCTCCCAGACGCAGTCATAAAAATGCTTCCCGCTGGCCATATCCACGCTGATGGCATCCAACGGAAAGCCCGCCATCCGCTGGGGCCGCTCCTCCGTGGTCAGCCAGAACTTATCCCAGCACAGATCCTCCGCCCGGCTCTCATAGATCTCATCCTCAGAAAAAACAAGACAGACCGCGTTCTGGTACTGCGCCGCGCACCTCCCGCCAAACCGCTCCGCGATCTGTTTATAATGCGCGCGCATCTGCTCGTCCGTCAGATTCACGCCGCCCACGCGCCGCACATGAACACCCGGCTGTTCCTCCTCGGACAGCCCTTCGATATAAAGGCCGCTGTCCGCCGAAAAAACGGGCCGCCCGCAGGCCCGGTAATAGCAGAGCGCCTTCTGCCTCGCGTTCTCCAGCGGATCCCGCCCTGTTTCCTCCGGCGTTTCCCACGCCAAGGGAAGATCCTTCAAGCCGATGATCTCCAGATCCGTCAGCTCTTTCAGGTAACCGCGCATGGCGGTCAGCTTCGCCGCATTTCCCGTGCCGTACAGCAGAGTGTATTTTTTGCCCATGACATCAATATTCCTTTCGCACTTCCTCCGGCTTCAGCCCGTACTCGGCCAAAAACATCTGCAGGTCCTCCGGCGTCCGGACGAACATGACCTCCCGGAACTGACCGTTTCGCCTGTCCTTGAAACCGGCTACCTGCTCTCCGTTGCAGATACTGCTCCGGATGACGGGCGTTTCGTTTTCCCGGTCAAAGGACTTGGGCTGCGGTTTCTCTTTCCTGTTCCAGAACATTTGATTTTCCTCCCTTGCGGTCTGCAGATTTTCTTATAGCATCAGAAAATCCGCGAAGTTTTTCTATCGTTTCAACTGATATGTCCGATTCCGATTTGCGCCTTTTGCGGCAACAATATCCTCTGAGATCAGCTCTTTCAGATAATCCCTCGTCCTCGATGGCTTCAATCCCACGTATTCCGCAATTTCAGAAGCTTTTGCAGATACTGCTCCGGTGAGAAACTCGATGATGCGCATCTTGTTTTCCGCTTTTATCGCCGATTCTTATCGCCGATTTGTCGTTGTTTTCTTTTTCCGCCTTATTTTTATTGCCGATTTCTTTTATGGACAATGACAACAGGGTCCGCTCCGGTTCGAACTGTTCCTCGAGAACCGGCTCTTCCCACCCCCTGGTTTCCCACACGCGATAAATATTGGGGATCCCGCTGCCAGCGCGCTCCCCAATATCGATCAGATTGAACATTTTCAGCATCGCACTGTTTCGCGGATCGGAAACGCCCCCGCTCTTCGCAGCATCGATCTCTATGCGGAACCCTCCCGGATTGGAAAGCGTGATTCTGTCATTCCGCCGAATGATAACGAGCCCCCGGGGGCCATAATAATCCGCGTTGACCAGACAATTCGCCAATGCTTCCCGAAGCGCAACATGTACCGGCGTGTCCTCCACTCTGCTTCCGCCCTCTGTCCGAAACGGAACCTTAATACTCTGTGTGATCCGGTTATACACACGGAAATAGAAATCATACACGTTTCCGCTCCAGTCTCCGGAGGAAGAAACGATCCGATCCGTCCAACGGACCGTCTCGTCCATCTGTTCCTGATAATCCAGAAAATATCGGGGATATTCCCGCACGATCTCATATTCGTTTCCAAACATCAGAAGTCCGGCAGCCGTCGGATGAAGTTTTCCCTCGCTTCCTCTGCCTACCGCTCCTATTTTAAACAGAAATTCGATATCTTCCAGATCCTCCCATACATGTCCCGGGCGGGCATACTTCATCCGCATCCGGTAGCCGTGCACACTGTCAAAATGAAACACATCCGTATTCAACCTGCATATCCTGCGTCTTCACCGAAGCATCGCGCGTCATGGCGAAAACTTCTTCTTTGGTGCATCTGTAGTCACCCTCTCCATTTCGCCGATACGTTCCCGACAGAGGATTCCCTTCCAAATAAACGGGACGGTCATATCTCTGTGCACGGGGAATTTGGATCACAATAATTTTTTTCCCATCAACCTGCTGTATGGTCACATCCTTATCGGTAAGAATATTGACACTGATTTTATTGGCATTGTTCACAGTATCCCAAAATTCCTTCACGAGCTTTTCCGGATCGGACAAACCCGCTGCCCGCAGAGACTTATCCTCTGCCTCCTCGACACCGAGAAGCAGTATCCCTCCCAACGTATTCGCAAACGCAGAATATGTCTCCCAAATACTGTGAGGCAAACCGCCCAAAGCCCTTTTGGCTTCAATGCGGTTATTCTCTCTATACTTTTCCAGCTTCTCCAGATCCGGCATTCCGTTCCTCTCCTTATCGCCGCCTCAGCAGAAATCCTATATAAACCTCCCTGCCGCCCATATGATATCTTTCTTTCCTGACCGCCCAAAATCCCTGTTCCCATTTTACAGTATCCTCCGGGATTTTTCAAGCAATGCGGGCGAAAGCACCGCTTTCCCGACTGCGCTCCCCAAAGCGATCCCCACCGGCATATAACGGATAAAGAGAAGGAAAATATAGCGGTGCTCCGTCCTCCGCCGTTCGGTTCACGGTCCCGGCTCCTTCCATATAAAAAAGCGCCCGTCTTTTCGCATCGAAAAAAACAGAAAGCGCTTTTAATTTGCCCTAAAATAAATATATACGAACACACCGTGTTCGTATATATCATAGATCGTGGAGATAGTGGGATTCGAACCCATGACCTCTTGCATGCCATGCAAGCGCTCTCCCAACTGAGCTATACCCCCATCGAGACACCGTTATTCACCTGTCACGATGCTATTCTAACACAAAACCCCCGGATAGGCAAATACTTTTTTCAAAAGGGGCGGAAAAAATTTGCGTCCCCGGCCACTCAGAGGCCAGCGGGCCAAAGCGCCGCGGCAGAAAGCACCGCCGTCCGCGTCCATTCCTTTTCCGGACACGCTCGCGCTCGGAGAAAAGCGCAGTGGTCCTAGGTTCAGCGGCGCCCTATCGGGTTGGCTTCACCAAGGGCCAGCGCTTTTCTAACGGTCCGGGAAAATGGAATGGACGCGGACGGCGGTGCTTTCTGTCGCGGCGCTTTGACCTGCTGGCCTCTGAACAGCCGGGGCGTCATTCTTCATGCCGGGGCAGAGTCTCTGCCGCGTATGCTTTCGCTTCCTCCACGTACAGCTTCGCGTTGGCGAGGTTGGCCGCGGTCTCCTCCGGCGTCACGCTGCGCCGGACCTTCGCCGGACTGCCCAGCACCAGCGAATTGTCCGGTACAACCGTCCCCTTCGTCAGCAGCGCGCCCGCGCCGACGATACAGTTCTTCCCTATCACCACGCCGTTCATCAGGATCGCGCCCATACCGATCAGCGAATTGTCCCCGATCCTGCTGCCGTGCACGATGGCCCCGTGGCCGACGGTCACATATTCCCCGATCTCCACGCCATAGCCCTCTCCTTCATGGATCACGCAGCCGTCCTGTATATTGCTGCCTCTGCCGATTCGCACCGGGCCTCTGTCCCCGCGCACCACCGTCTGAAACCAGACGCTGCAGTCCTCCGCAATCGTCACGTCCCCGCAGATCGTTGTCTGGGGCGCGATGAACGCGCCCGGATGGATCACCGGTTTTTTCATGCCTTCCTCCTTCGCCC
>CANQTI010000154.1 GCA_947626725.1 uncultured Eisenbergiella sp. | reverse complement strand
GCCTGGCTGAAGGACGGGAAGGCGGATCATGAGATCATCGCCATGAACCATTCTTTTCACGGGCGCACCATGGGCGCGCTGTCCGTGACTGGGAATTCCAAATACCGGGAGCCCTTTGAGCCGGGAATCGGCAACATCCGGTTCGCGGATTACAATGATTTTGACAGTGTGGCGGCGCAGGTCAATGAAAAAACCTGTGCCGTCATCCTCGAAACGGTGCAGGGAGAGGGAGGGATCTATCCGGCGTCGGAGGATTTCCTGAAAAAGATCAGAGCGCTCTGCGATGAAAAGGACATCCTGCTGATTCTGGACGAAATTCAGTGCGGTATGGGCCGCACGGGATATCTGTTCGCGTGGCAGAAATACGGCGTAAAGCCGGATATCATGACCGCTGCCAAGGCGATTGGCTGCGGCGTTCCGGTGGGCGCTTTTCTGATGACGGAGAAAGTGGGACAGCATTCGCTGGCGGCAGGGGATCACGGAACCACCTATGGCGGCAATCCGCTGGCCTGTACGGCGGTGACCACGGTGCTGGAGCTGTTCGAGCAGGAACGCATTCCGGAGCATGTGCGCGAAGTGGGCGCGTATCTGGAGAAGCGGCTGGAGGAACTGGCGGCCGGGCATGCCTGTGTGCGGGAGAGACGGGGTGTCGGGCTGCTGCAGGGTCTTGAATTGGATCGTCCGGTTGGACCGGTGATCCTGGCGGCGTTGGAGAAGGGGTTGATTCTGATCAATGCGGGAGCAAATGTGATCCGTTTTGTGCCGCCGCTCATTATTACGGAAGAAAATGTAGATGAGATGATCGGAATTTTGGAGACGTGTCTGGAAGGCTGACAAACGGGAGCGTTTGGATGGCGTGAAGGAGTTTTTATGCATGGAAAGCGAAAGTTTGCGGTCATTTTTGCTCTGGCGGCGCTCATTGGGGCAGCCGCCTTTTGGGCGTTGCGATGCGGCGGCTGGGAACGGCTTGCGTCTTTGGCGTCCGATCAGGGATTGGATGAGGTAATACCGGACATTTTGCCGACGAAAACGACGCTCACGCTGTGGTATACGGATGAGGCGCTGGAGGATTATCTCGCCGGGGCGGCAGTTTATTATATGGAAGAAAATGATGTGCGCGTTCTGCCGGTACTGGTTTCCGGACTGGATTATCTGGAAGCTGTCAATGAGGCCTCTTTGAAACGGGAAAATATGCCGGATCTCTATATTTTGACGAATGACAGCCTGGAAAAGGCCCATCTGGCGGGGTTGGCGGATGAGATTCGGGATACGCAGGGCTTTGCGACAAGCGAGAGTTTTTCCCAGGCAGCGCTGCGGGCCGTCACCTATCGGGGAAAGCGGGTGGCGTGGCCTTTTTATTATGAGACGAGCGCACTTATTTATAATAAAACCTATCTGGAACAGGCAGCAGGAGAAATGGGGGGTCAGGAAAAGGATCTGATTCCGGAGACCATTGATGACATCCTGAACTTCGCAGATGCCTATAATGCGCCGGAAACGGTGGACGCGGTTTTTCGGTGGGATGTGTCGGATATTTTTTACAATTATTTTTTCGCGGGGAACTATATCAATGTGGGAGGTCCATGCGGAGACGATCCGGAGCAGATCGACATCTATAACGAGGAAGCGGTGCGCGGCCTGAAAGCGTATCAGGATCTGAATCAGTTTTTTTCCATCGACGCAAAAAGTTCCAGTTATGAAGCGGTGGTGCAGGACTTTCTGGAGGGGCGGCTGGTCTTTACGGTGGCCACCAGCGATATTCTGGCGCGGATTGCCCAGGCGAAGGAAGCGGGAAGTTTCCCTTATGAATATGGTGCGGTTCCGCTGCCGGATATCAACGAATCCTTGGCCTCACGGGGACTTTCCGTGACGGATGTTCTGGCGGTCAACGGTTACAGTGAAAAGAAAGATCAGGCAAATGCGTTTGCCGCATGGCTGGTATGCGGCGGGGCCGGCGATATTTATGCCGGGACAGGGCGGCTCCCGGCGCTGCTGGACGCGGTGCCGGATGTGACGGGAGCGGACGGGTTCGCTGCGGAATACGCGGAGTCCATACCGATGCCGAAAATGATGCGCACGGCCAATTTCTGGGTGAGCATGGAGGTCGCCTATATGAAGGCCTGGCAGGGAGAAAATGTATCCGATATGCTCAAAGAGCTGTCCGAGCAGATCATGGAGCAGGTGACGGGCAGCGCATACGTGGAAGAAGAATACATTGAGGTGCCTGCGGAAAGCCCGACGGACGGAGCGGACTGACGGGCGCACGGCTATGAATAAAAATCCGGTCATTTGGCATACTTGTGAAAAAGGAGGCCAATATGATCGGTTTTTTTATTGCTGTTTTATCCGGCGCGCTGATGAGCGTGCAGGGCGTTTTCAACACACAGGTAACCAAATCCTCCACCATTTGGACAGCGAACGCATTCGTGCAGTTTACCGCGTTTGCGGTCTGTATGCTGGCCTGGCTGTTTACGGACCGTTCGAACCTTCTGGGCGTCTTTCAGGTGGAACCCAAATATATGCTGCTGGGCGGCGTCATGGGAGCGGCAATTACCTGGACAGTGATTCGCGCCATGGACGCGCTGGGACCTGCCAAAGCGGTACTTTTTATCGTCGTCGCTCAGATCGCGGCGGCCTATCTGATCGAATTGTTCGGCCTGTTTGGAACGGAAAAGCAGCCCTGGGAATGGCGCAAGGCGATCGGAATGGCGCTGGCGGTGGCCGGGATCACAATATTTAAATGGAAGTGAAAGATGGGTCTTGTAAAAACATTTTTTCTGGCATAAAATGAATTTACGGTGTATGGGGCTCCTTTTTGCATGTGGACAGGAAAGGAGAAAAATGCCGGATTTCGGAAAAAAAATTCATTGTTTCAGAGGGACCGCCGCAGTTCTTCTGATCCTCACGGGCGCGATGGCAATATGCGCATGCGGAAAGAAGGATGCTGCCGTTTCCTTTTCTCTGGAGGATTCCGTTTTGCCGGAAGGAGAAGCGGAAGAATCTTCGCAGGGACGGGAGGCGGACCGTATAGGCCTGGCGGAAGGTGCTGCGTCTGTTCCGGCAGACCGGGCGGAAGACGAAAGTGGTCCTTTGGAGAAGCCGTCCGTCGAGAACGGAGCGGACGGCTTGCCGGAGGAACAGGCTCCTTTTGTGCTGCCGCCTGGGAAGCCGGAAACAATAATGGTACATATTTGCGGGGCGGTGAGAAATCCCGGCGTATATGAACTCCCGGCGGACAGCAGGATCATCGACGCGGTGACAGCCGGCGGCGGCTTTTTGGAGGAAGCGGATCAAAATGCCTGCAATCTGGCCGGAAAAGTGACGGATGGGTGTCAGGTTTATATTGCGACGCAGGAGGAAAGTGACCGGGCAGGGATGACCTTGGAGCCGGGAATTCAGACAGCGTCTCAGGGGACGCTGCCCGATGGCCTTTCTGCAAAAACGGCAGGGGGAATGCCGTCTGATGCTGCGGCGCAGGATGCAGAAGGGCGGGTGAACCTGAATACCGCAGATGCGGCTGCGCTGAAGACGCTGCCCGGGATCGGTGACAGCCGTGCGGCGGCGATTCTCGCCTGGCGGGAGGAAAACGGGCTTTTTACATGTGTTGAAGATATCATGAAAGTGAGCGGCATCAAGCAGGGTGCATTCGATAAGATAAAAGATCTGATCACCGTGGGGACGGGATGAGCTGCCCGGGGAAATGAGGAGGAAGATTGTAAATGGCGAAAAAGGTTCTGGTGGTGGATGATGAGAAGCTGATTGTAAAAGGAATCCGCTTCAGCCTGGAGCAGGACGGCATGGAAGTTACCTGCGCCTATGACGGTGAAGAGGCGCTGCAGTATGCGCAGAGTCAGGATTTTGATATTATTTTGCTGGATATCATGCTGCCGAAGATGAGCGGAACCGAAGTTTGCCAGCAGATCCGTGAATTCTCCAGTGTGCCCATCGTGATGCTGACCGCGAAGAGTGACGATATGGACAAGATCATGGGGCTGGAATACGGGGCAGACGATTATATTACGAAGCCTTTTAATATTCTGGAGGTAAAAGCGCGCATCAAGGCGATCATGCGGCGCACTGCGGCCAGGGAAGCGGCCAAATCGCAGGAGGACGTCATTATCCGTGGGGATATGCGTATGGATTGTGAAAGCCGGCGTGTGAGCATCTCCGGCAAGGAAGTGAATCTCACTGCCCGGGAATTTGATGTGCTTGAGCTTCTGATCAAAAACCCCAACAAGGTTTACAGCAGGGAGACGCTGCTGAAGCTCGTATGGGGCGCCGATTATCCGGGAGACGTCCGCACCGTGGATGTCCATATCCGCCGTCTGCGGGAAAAGATCGAATCGAATCCCAGTGAACCGCGCTACGTACATACCAAGTGGGGCGTCGGCTACTTCTTCCGCGCATAAGCAGAGCCGGACCTGCCGGTCAGGGGGCTGACGGGATGCTTGCATCCCGATCAGACCGCGGACAGGCAG
>CANQTI010000153.1 GCA_947626725.1 uncultured Eisenbergiella sp. | reverse complement strand
TTGCCCTCGTCGATCAGCTTCACCGCGGCCTCCACCTGCCAGCGCTCCACCTTCAGTTCATCCTTCAGCTTATTTAAAATATCCATTCCAAAACCCTCTCATGCTTCCTTTCCAAACACCTGCGGGCGGGACGGCCCCGTCCTCCCGCTATCGCCCATTATATCGAAAAACGCCCCCGTTTTCAAGCTTTTTCGGCCTCACCCGCCGCCAAGCCGCCGCCATCGTTCCGGCCTAGACAGAAGCACCGGTCCCCCGCGCGCATATGCGTTTCCGGACACGCTCGCGCTCGAAAAAAACGCAGCGGTGCTAAGCTCAGCTACGCCCGATGGGCTCGCCTTACTAAGCACCGGCGTTTTTTTAACGGTCCGGGAAACGGCATATGCGCGCGGGGGACCGGTGCTTCTGTCTAGGCCGGAACGATGGCGGCGGCTTGGCGGCGGATTCACACTTTTTTCATTTGTAACGGCGCCTCAAACGTGATAGAATAGGGATGATCATGGGACGGTGATCCGTCCCGGAACGGAGAATATTATGGAGAATCAAGCGCAGAACTATCGTCCCGCCCCCGCGCGCCCGAACGGCTTCGCCATGGCGTCCCTCATCCTGGGCGTCATCGCTCTGCTGATTTCCTTTACGATGACGCTGCTGCCCGCCGTTTTCTGCGCGGCGATGGCCATCATCCTGGGCCTTCTTTCCCGGGGAGAGCAGAAGAACATGCACAGCAACGCGCTGTTGGGCGTCATCACCGGCGGAAGCGCGCTGGCAATCAATTTCGCCCTCGCGGTCCTGTCCTTTTATATGGTCTTTTCCGACCCGGACATGACTGCCCAGTACTGGAACATGATGAACGAAACCTATAAGCAAATGACCGGAATGACGCTGGAAGAAATCATGGAAAACTACGGAGGTGACTTATGAAGAACTATTCATCGCGCGCCTTTCTTAAGGCCAGGGCCAGAGAATCCCTGATGGGACATTATCTGACATTTGCCGGCGCATTCCTCCTGCTGTTCCTGCTGCGATATATAGCGGTCATCCCCACTTCCATTATGAATATTACGCCTCCTGTAGGCACGGTCCTGTACTATGCGCTCAATTTCGGACTGGAACTGTTTTACGCGATCTTTAAGGTGGGACTGGCTTATCTCTTTCTGAGCAACGCCTGCGGCCAGCGAATTGCCACGAACGGCATTTTCATGTGTTTCTGGAATTCGCCGGGCAAAGCGGTCTGCATTCAGCTCCTTCCGTCTCTGCTGCTTCTGATCCCCAGCATCGGCCCGGATTTCTGCCTGATGCAGTTTTTTGCGTCCCGGGACCAGCGCTGGCTCATTTACGGGCTGGCCGCAGCACTGATCCTGCTGCCCTATACGATCTATATCGAGATCCTGTATTCGCAGGTTTTTTACGTCATGCTGGACTTCCCGGAGATGGAAGCGTCCGAGTGTCTGCGCAGTGCCCGCCGTCTGATGAAGGGCAATATGTGGCGCTTCTTCGTTCTGCGGCTCAGCTTTCTGCCCTTGACGCTTCTCTCCATGTTCACCTGTGGGATCGGCCTGCTGTACGTTTACCCATACCAGCAGCAGACCTATGCCAATTTCTATCTGGACCTGATGGCAAAACGGAGCGGGAACTAAAAAGGGCTGCCTCCAGACCCGTTCATTCCCGCTCCGCCTGTCTGATCCGGCTTCTCTGCCGGTTTAATTCATTTTAACTTCAGCTTCATCGGATCTTTTCCGCCGACTACTCGCTCGACCCGGCGGCCTGATCGCCTTTCCTGGTCACTATATCCGGCCTCTCTCTACTGTCATTTACCCGTTCGCCTCCGCCGGCTTCGTATTGATCCATTTCAGGTAGGCGTTGATAAAAGGATCCAAACCGCCGTCCAACACGCCATCGGCGTTGGCCACCTCCTGATTCGTCCGCAGATCCTTCACCAGCTTATAAGGCTGAAGCACATAGGACCGAATCTGATTGCCCCAGGCGATGTCCTTGACCTCTCCGCGGATATCGGAAAGCTTTTCCGCATTTTCTTCCTTTTTCAGCATATACAGTTTGGCCTTCAGCATCTGCATCGCCTTGTCCTTATTTTGGAACTGGGAACGCTCATTCTGACACTGCACCACGATGCCGGTGGGCAGATGGGTGATGCGAATGGCGGAGGAAGTCTTATTGATGTGCTGACCGCCCGCACCGCTGCTTCGGTAGGTATCGATCCGCAGATCCTCCGGATCAATCTCCACGTCCAAATCTTCTTCAATATCCGGCATCACATCCAGCGAAACAAAAGACGTCTGACGCTTCCCCTGCGCATTGAAAGGAGAAATGCGCACCAAACGATGCACGCCCTTTTCCGATTTCAAATATCCGTAAGCGTTCTCACCGTTGACCTGGAAGGTGACGGATTTGATTCCCGCCTCCTCTCCGTCCAGATAGTCCAGCACGTCCACAGAAAATCCCTTTTTTTCCGCCCAGCGGGTATACATCCGGTACAGCATGCCGCACCAGTCGCAGCTCTCTGTGCCGCCCGCTCCGGCATTCAGCTTCAGGATCGCGTTATCCCTGTCATATTCCCCGGAAAGCAGCGTACCGATGCGCAGCCCCTCCAGATCAGAAATGAAGGAGTCCAATTCTTCCCGGATTTCCGCTGTCATGTCCGCATCCGCGTCCTCATAACCCATCTCAATGAGCGTTTCAATATCGGAATACTGGGTATGCAGCCGTTCCACCAGCTCTTTCGTATCCTTCATGTTCTTCAGTTCTTTCATCTTGCGGTTGGAAGCATCCGGATCGTCCCAAAAACCCGGAGCGCCCATTTCCATCTCCAGTTCCTCAATCCGCTTGCTTTTTCCCTCCAGATCCAGCGAATCCGAAACCTCCCGCAGCATATCTTCATATCCCTGCAGCTCGAATTTCATCTGATCAAGCTCTACAATCGCCATATTTCCTCACATTCTGCCGCCGCAGCAGCATGCATTTCTCCAAACCTTCTAAAAATTCCGCAGCCCGCATCCGTCACTTATTGCGCCCGCAGCAGTTCTTATATTTTTTGCCGCTGCCGCAGGGACAGGGATCGTTAGGATAAACCTTCATCTTTTCGCGCTTCACCGGCTTTTTCGGGCCGGAATCGTCCTTATTGGTGCCTGTCACCTTTGCGACCTGCTCCCTCTCCACTTTCTGTTCAATGCGGATATGGCACAGCAGGCGCACCGTATCCTCCCGGATTCCCTCGGTCATGTTGTCGAACATCTCATAACCGTTCATTTTATATTCCACCAGCGGATCCCGCTGGCCATAGGCCTGCAGGCCGATGCCCTGGCGCAGTTGATCCATATCGTCAAGGTGGGTCATCCATTTCCGATCGATGACCTTGAGCAGAATAACACGTTCCGCCTCCCGGATCATCTCCGGCTCCGGGAACTCGGCTTCTTTCGCCTCGTAGAATTTCACCGCTTCTTCCTTCAGCTGCTGCTTCAGGCCATTGCGTTTCGCCTTCGGATTCGTCACCCGCGCCTCTGTCACCGGCTCCAGCGGAATGATGGGCAGAAGCAGCGCGTTGAGCTCATTGAAATTCCACTCATCCACACCGGCATCCTCGCCGATTACCATATCCACCGTGTTTTCCACGATATCTGTGAGCATTTTGTAGATCACATCCCGCATGCTCTCGCCATCCAGCACCCGGCGGCGTTCCGCGTAAATGATCTCACGCTGCTCGTTCATCACCTGGTCGTATTCCAACAGATTCTTCCGGATGCCAAAGTTGTTGCCTTCGATCTTCTTCTGCGCGTTCTCGATGGCCTTGCTGAGCATCTTATGTTCGATCTCCTGCCCCTCCGGAATGCCCAGCGCGTTGAACATGGAGATCATCTTCTCGGAACCGAACAGCCGCATCAGATCGTCTTCCAGGGAAATATAAAATTTGGATTCACCCGGATCCCCCTGACGTCCGGAACGGCCGCGCAGCTGGTTGTCAATACGCCTGGACTCGTGGCGCTCCGTGCCGATGATCTTCAAGCCTCCGGCGGCCCTGGCCTCCTCATCCAGCTTGATATCCGTGCCGCGGCCGGCCATGTTGGTGGCGATGGTGACTGCGCCGTGAATGCCGGCGTCCGCCACGATCTCCGCCTCCATCTCATGGAACTTGGCATTCAGGACCTTATGCGGGATCCCTTCCCGGCGCAGCAGGCCGGAAAGCTCCTCGGAGGCCTCGATGGTGATGGTACCCACCAGAACGGGCTGCTGTTTGGCATGGGCTTCTTTCACTGCTTCCACAATGGCATGCAGCTTTTCCTTCCGGGTCTTGTACACCGCGTCATGCTGATCCATTCTGGCGATGGGACGGTTCGTAGGAACCTCGATCACGTCCATCCCGTAAATTTCCCGAAATTCCTTTTCTTCCGTCAGCGCCGTACCGGTGGCGCCGCACTTCTTTTCAAACTTATTGAAAAAGTTCTGGAAGGTGATCGTGGCCAGCGTCTTGCTCTCCCGCTTCACCTTCACGTGCTCTTTGGCCTCGATGGCCTGATGCAGGCCGTCGGAATAACGGCGACC
>CANQTI010000152.1 GCA_947626725.1 uncultured Eisenbergiella sp. | reverse complement strand
CATGCCCTTGCCTCTCATATCCTTTTGACGGCACTCTCCCAGACGATGAACCCGGGCGTCCTGAAAGGTCTGGAGCGGTTCATCTCGGAGACCAACAAAGCCTACTGCTACAGCATCGTCCATGAGTGGCGCGGCCGCGAGGATCCTTCCGAACTGTTCCATCTCTGCCGCACGGTAGAGCGGGAATTAAAGCTCCCTGCCCGGTTTGAAAAGCAGGAGATCGAGACCCTGCTGACCGGCGACATCTTCCCGGCTATCCACGAGACCATTCTGAAACGCTTCTTTACGGAAGTGGCAGATCAGGTTGTCAAGGTTGACCTTATGCTGAAAACGGCAGACAACCGGCGCACCTCCGGGTGGAGTGAACGCTACACCTATTATTACGATTGCCTTTACTACATCGCTAAGATGCAGGCGTTTTATCAGGCGAATGCCGGGGGCTTCCACATCGTCGAGCCGAAGAACATCTGGAAGCTCTACGCGGATAAAGCCTATGAGATGGACAGCTTCTACCGGCATTTCCACTTTGCCTTTGGAAGCTCCCTGGGTGACAGTAATCCTTTGCTGGAAGACAGCCTGAAACACGCCGCCGATTATGTAGAGGGGCTTTATCAGAACTGGTTCCTGAAAGGGCTGTCCGACTGCTGGACAAATGCTGTTGCGGACGACCTGACAAGGATCGGCTATGTGTCGGAAATCGTCAAGCAGCGTGATTTCTTCCGGCGTTACATAAAGCCTGCTGCCAACAACTCCCGCGCCTTTGTCATTATCTCCGATGCCCTCCGCTATGAAGTGGCGATGGAGCTTTGTGATAATATCACGAGAACGACAAGAGGATCGGCAAAGGTTGAGGCTGTGCAATCCGTTTTCCCGTCGATCACGAAGTTTGGAATGGCGTCCCTGCTTCCCGGCAGGGAACTGTCTGTAAACGACAGCATGGAAGTCCTTGTGGATGGTATGCAGACCCGCAGCACCATGGAGCGGGAAAAGATACTTTGCAATACGGATGATAACAGCATCGCCGTCCAATATCGGGATGTCCTGAACATGAAACGCGTGGAGCGGCGGGAGCTGGTGAGCGGGAAAAGCATTGTCTACATCTACCACAATACGATCGACGCTGTTGGCGACAAAGCCGCGACGGAGCAAAAAGTCTTCGAGGCTTGTGCAGATACAATTCAGGAGCTTTCTAACCTCCTGCGCATTGTCGTGAACGATATGCAGGGTACGGATGTGTTCATTACCGCCGACCACGGCTTCCTTTACACATATAGTCCGCTTGCAGAGAGCAACAAATTGAGCAAAAACGCTTTTTCAGGCAAGATATATGAGGCAGGACGCCGGTATGCCATTGCAGCACCAGACACCACAGCAGACTATCTGCTTCCGGTGCTAATGGATTTAGGAATAACTGGAACGAAGGTTTTGGGCTTTACGCCGCGAGACACCACCCGCATCAAGGTGACAGGCGGCGGTGAGAACTATGTCCACGGGGGCATCAGCTTACAGGAGATGCTCGTACCGGTGATCGTTTATAAGAACCTCCGGACCTCCAGCAGGAAGTACGTTGAGGTCTCCAATGCGGAGCTGAGGCTCCTGAGCAAGAGCCGAAAGATCACGGGCCTTCTGTTCTCTCTCGACTTTTATCAGCGCGAACCCATCGGGGAAAAGATACAGCCGTGCGCTTACTCTATTTATATGACGGATGATGAGGGCAGGATCGTCAGCGACAGGCAGTCCGTGATCGCGGACCGCGCCAGCACCAATGCCTCCGAGAGGATGTTCCGCGTGCGGCTGAACCTAAAACCCGGTGCCTACGACGAGAATAAGATATACCGGCTTGTGATCGCAAATGATACCGATGTCCCGCAGGAAGTGGAATTTCACATCGAAACATATGCGGAAGACTTCGGATTTTGATCTGTAAGGAGGCGGCAGATGGACAACTATGAAGATACCGGCATAGCGGCTGAGGAGCGGTCCGGGCTGAACTGGAAGCTGCGCCAGACCTTTGACGGCAGGATCGTCCGCAAGGACTTGACAAAGAAGATAAAAGAAGGCGCGAACGTCCCCGTCTACGTCCTCGAATTTCTCCTGGGCCAATACTGCAGCTCCGACGACCCGGAAGTGATCGAACAGGGCGTAAACTCCGTCAAGCGCATCCTGGCGGGCAACTATGTGCGCCCGGACGAGGCGCAGAAGATCCTCTCGGTGCTGCGCCAGCGCGGCAGCTTCACGGTCATCGACAAGATCACCGTAAACCTGAACATCAAAAGGGACAGCTACGAAGCCGAATTCTCCAATCTCGGCATCAAAGCCATCCCAATCTCGGAGGAATACCCCACCAAATTTGACCGTCTGCTGTGCGGCGGCATCTGGTGCATCGTCCAGTTGGACTACGAGTACATCGAAGAGGAAAAGAACTCCTCTCCTATCCATATCCATAAGCTGACGCCGATCCAGATGCCCCATGTGGACATCGAGGAGCTAAAACAGGGGCGCAAGGCTTTCACCCAGGAGGAATGGATCAAGATCCTCCTGCGCTCCATCGGCATGGAACCGGACCGGCTGAACAACCGGGAGCGTTGGCTGCTCCTGGCGCGTATGCTGCCCCTCATTGAAAACAACTTCAACCTCTGCGAGCTGGGTCCGAGAAGCACGGGCAAGTCCCATATTTTCAAAGAGATTTCCCCGAACAGCATCCTTGTGTCCGGCGGTCAGACGACGGTTGCCAACCTGTTCTACAACATGGCCCGGAAATCCGTGGGGCTGGTCGGCCTGTGGGACTGCGTCGCCTTTGACGAGGTAGCCGGGATCAACTTTAAGGATAAAGACGGCATCCAGATCATGAAAGACTATATGGCATCCGGCTCCTTTGCCCGCGGCAAGGAAGAAAAAGCCGCTTCCGCCTCTATGGTCTTTGTGGGCAACATCAACCAGAGCGTAGATGTGCTTCTGAAGACATCCAGCCTCTTCGATCCGTTCCCACCGGAAATGGGGACCGACACGGCGTTCCTTGACCGGATCCACTGCTATATCCCCGGCTGGGAGATCCCGAAGTTCAGACCTGAGCATTTCACGGACGATCTCGGCTTCATCACCGATTACCTGTCCGAGTTTATCCGGGAGTTGCGCAAGGAACAGCAGGGAGACGCATTGGATAAGTATTTCCGCCTCGGGAAGAACCTGAACCAGCGCGATACCATCGCCGTGCGGAAGATCGTCGGCGGTTTCATCAAACTTCTATACCCCGATGGGGAATACACCAAGGAGCAGCTCGAAGAGATCCTCGTGTTCGCATTGGAAATGCGCCGCCGCGTGAAAGAACAGCTCAAAAAGCTGGGCGGCATGGAGTTTTACGATGTGAACTTCTCCTATATCGACCTTGACACCTTTGAGGAACACTATGTCTCCGTCCCGGAACAGGGCGGCGGGAAACTGATCCCGGAGGGAATGTGCAGTCCCGGTCAGGTCTATACCATCTCTCAGGGCAGGTCCGGCATGATAGGCGCTTTCCGGCTGGAATCTCAGATGCTGCCCGGCAGCGGCAGGTTTGAGCGGACAGGCCTCGGTTCGGATACAAAGTGCAAGGAAGCGGCGAACACCGCCTTCAATTACCTGAAAGCGAACACCAACCGGATCAGCGGGACAATCAGCACCACGACGAAGGATTACATCATCAACTATCAGGATCTCCAGGGAATCGGGATGACCGGGAAGCTGGCGCTGCCCACACTGATCGCGCTCGCTTCTATCGCAATGGCAAAGCCCACGATCAGCAGTCTGGCCGTGCTGGGCGACATCAGCATCGCCGGGACGGTCATGAAAGTGGACGAGCTCGCCAACACCCTGCAGGTATGCCTCGACAGCGGGGCCAAAAAGATCCTGCTCCCGATCACCTCGGCGGCGGATCTCGCGGCCGTCCCTTCTGAACTGATCGGATGCTTCAACCTCATCTTCTATCAGAGCGCGGAGGACGCTGTCTTTAAAGCGCTGGGCGTGGAATAAAGGAGAGACGGCAATGGCAAAGAGACGCAAAAAGCCTTCCCCGCAAGTCTGAACATATATTATTATGAAATTACTGCTGATCGCCAGCCAGAAAACGGCTGCGGAACCCAAAAAGAAATACAGCTCTGCCGAATTTGACGAAATGATCCGGGACACGCTGGAGGGCGATATCGTCCCCATCGAAAACAGCCTGCCCGGCACAGACGGCCGCCCCGTATATGTGAGCACGCAGAAAACGGCCCTGCAGACCGCCGAACAGCTCTTTCCCGGCGCGCCGTTCATCCCGGAACCCCTGCTGGACGAGGTGCCCCTGTGCGCCTACCGGGATACCGACAGGCCCATGCCTCTGCAAAGGTGGCTGTTCATGGCCCGCTGGCAGCGCTTCCGGAAAAATGACCGCCAGCCGGAATCCAGGGCCCAGGCCGTCCGGCGGGCGGATAAACTGATCTCCCTGCTGGAGGAAAAGGGACAGGACTGCATTCTCGTCAGCCATCCCGTCTTTCTGAAGCTGCTGACGGACCGGCTGAACGCCCGCGGGTGCAATATCATCCGGAGCCGCAGCTT